>DATBHW010000010.1 GCA_036557285.1 Ktedonobacterales bacterium | reverse complement strand
ATACCTGGCATCTCTGGAACCGACTGCTCCGCAAAGTTTTGATGCATACGATGGCCGTCTGGACAACTACCTCCTTGGGCGAGGAGCCACTTCAGTTCGCTCGCCTCGTGGCTTAAACAACTTGCACATCGGGTGACGTTAATTTAAGAATTCGCGCCTGCTCTGTGATCTAGACACCGTGCCAGTGGCCTTGTTATACTGCTGGCAAAATCATTGCTTATTTTTGGGAGATGAGGCGCTCTTTCCTCTATGGAACAACCGACAACGACGCAGCTTACCAATCCGTTAGATAGAGACACAACCAAGATACAACTTAGTCTGCTTGAAGCCGATCAAAGGGCGTTCTGGGATTCGTTTGTGGCTGCGGCCACGCATGGCCATGTGCTCCAATCCTGGGGCTGGGGCGAGCTGAAGGCTGCCTTCGGCTGGCGTGTAGTGCGTGTGGCTCTCTGGGATAGTGACCGGCGGCAGGTTCTGGCGGGCGCGCAGATTTTATTCCGCTCTATCCCGTTCACTCCGCTCTCTGTTGCATATATTCCTAAAGGGCCGGTGCTGGATTGGTCCGATACGGCCCTCTGCCAGCGTTTCTTTCAGGAGCTGCATCCGCTCTTGCGCGCCCGGCATGCTGCGCTGCTGCGTGTTGATCCTGATCTTCCCGAATATATCAGCCTGCCCGACGCCGACAGCGTGGAGGATAAGGGGAAGTCGGCGCAGCGGGACGCCGATGGCGCCGACCCCGGAGACACTTTTGCGGACGTGTACAGGGCTGCTGAGGGTGTCGGCGTTGCCCGGCAGCTTCGGGCGCTGGGGTTTCGCCCGGTGGAAGATAGCATTCAGCCGCGCCGCACTATCGCTGTTGACCTGACGCCTGATGAACGGACCATCGCCCTGCACCAGAAACCGAAGTGGCGCTATAATGCGGGGTTGGCCGCGCGCAAGGGCGTGACTGTTCGTGTAGCCACCAGCGTGGGCGATGTTCGGCGGTGGTATGCGCTGCTGCAAGTCACCGGCCAGCGTGATCGCTTCGGCGTCCATACGTTCGACTACTATGAGTATGCCTGGAAAACTTTTGGGGAGCAGGCCAGGCTTTTGCTTGCTGAGCATGAAGGAAAGCTGCTGGCAGGTATCTTTGTGACGCTCGTGGGGCGCGAGAGCATCTACCTCTATGGCGCTTCGAGCAATGAGGGCCGGAGCCTGATGCCTAATCATCTGCTTCAGTGGGAGGCGATGCGCTGGGCGAAAGCGCAGGGGGCAACCCTCTATGACCTCTGGGGTGTTGCCGAGAGCGAAGACCCGAACGATCCGCTGGCGGGCGTGTACCGTTTCAAGCGTGGCTGGGGCGGTAAGATGATTCGTTATATCGAGTCGTTTGATTATGTTTACTCACCGCTTATCTATAGCGGTATCACGTTGGGGCGCAGTCTGCTCAAGCAAGGCGCTGCTGTGCGCGCTCGCCGCCAGAAGTCTGTGGGAGATGCAGGCGCGGACAGAGGCCAATAGGGCGCCTTGCGCTGTCTGCGCCCGCCCAGAGGTGCTGCTGCGCGGCTAGACGTGGGCTTTGCGCCAGCGACCACTACGGAAGCGCCAGCAAGACAGCGACGCCTGGACCCAGAAATCCGCCGCCATTGCCAGGCGTGCCCCAATGAGGCCCAGCCAGGGAATTAAGAGCAGGGCGATTGGTACGCGCACGCCCCAGGTGCCTGCTGCCCGCACGACGACGGGGAATTTGGTGTCGCCCGCGCCGCGCAAGGAACCGTTGCAGATAAAGCTGATTGCCAGCGCCGGCAACGTCAGCAGCGAAAAGCGCAAAGCCGGAATCCCAGCCTGCACCACACCGTTATCAGCGACAAACAGGCTGAGCAGCATCTGCGGCAGCACCAGGGCGCATATGCCCATGCCAAGCATAAACAGGAAGCAAGGACGTAGGGCTGCCCAGGCCGAGCGCCTTGCCAGGTCGGGGTCTTTTGCCCCCAGTGCCTGGCCGACTAATGTCGTGGCGGCGACAGCAAAGCCCAGCCCCGGCAAGTTGCCGATGCTTTCGATGGTATTGATGGTCAGATTGGCAGCATAGGTTGTGGAACCCAGGTCAACAACCAATCGGCTAAATGTGACTACCCCAAACTGAAGCACAAACAATTCGGCTGCTGAGGGCAGCCCTATCCGCAAGACGCGCCACATGATGCAGCGATCAGGCTTCAATGCCTGGCGAGTGAGTTTTGGGCTGATCGGATGCTGGCGGCTCAAGAAGAACAGGGCCAGGGCCGCGCCCATAGTCCAGCCTGCGGCGGCTCCGCAAGCCGAGCCAATGACGCCCAGCGCCGGGATACCCAGCGCGGCTATACCGTTCATCAAGAGCCAGGAAGCCGCGATATTGGTTCCATTGACCAGCGCCATGACGATCAATGGTCGTCGGGTATCTCCTGATCCGCGCATCGAAGCGTTAGCCGCGTAAGTGACGCCCACCGCAGGCAGACCCAGCGAGAAGATGCACAGAAAAGCTGCCGAGAGGTCGGCGACATCTCCCTGGACGCCCATGAGATCGGTAATGGCATGGACCATTGGCAGCGCCAGGGCAGCCAGCAGGGCGCCAGCCAGCAAACCTAAAAGAAGCGCCTGGCCGGTCCCTTTGCTGCTGAGCGCCTGGTCTTTTGCGCCCACCGCGCGGGCGACCAGGGCGGTTGCGCCCACGCCGACGGCGAAAAAGAGCGTCAAGACGACCCAGACAGTCGTGACGCCGACCCCGACGGCAGACACCGCGTCGGCGCGACCATAGCCAAGCTGCTGGACAGCAGAGGGGCTTAAATGGCCGGTCAGGAACGTGTCGGAAAGACCAACAAATAAAGCTAATAATTGCTCGCCCACTGCTGGCAGCGCCAGCGTCCAGACCCGCCTGCGCAGTAATGCCCGGTCATTGGCGCTCTTTTGTGAGGATGAAACAAGCTCTGCTGGTAGAGCGTTGACCCCAGTCTTGCTCAGGTCTGCCCTCGGCCTGGGGGCTACCAGACCCGTGCCGCCAAATGAACGTGCAGAAACGAGGGAGCGCATGAGGAACGATGCCGACAAAAAAGGGCGCGTCATCATCCGCGCCGGGGAAAACCTATCGCTAAACATACCACGCCACCAATGCCAACAAATGATGTGTTGACGGGCCTCCTCTGCCCGCCCAGTTTGCGTTTCTTACCTGGCTCGTCAGTCAGGCGAACGTACTCAGCATTGACGCCTCCTGTATATTGAGACGAGGGCGCAGGCTTAACGGTAACGTAAAAGTTGCAGACTTGACAGCCGCTCATCAAATTCCTACAATGGGCGACACCAATACGCTTGCTGCTGCCTGTCCCCGCAGCAGCGGAGGGAGGTCACGATTGAGCAGGAGAGCTGTTGCTGGCCGAACGTTCTTGCGCTATCTCTGCACAGTCGCTTATTTACTGCTGTCGCTTGGACTGCTGGCAGGCTGCGCGGGAACGACAGCGCAAACGATCAGCCCTGGGCCGGTTCCAATAGACCAGATCGATCTACCGGAGGTTCCGCCAGGCATTCCGACAACGCTGCGTGTTCCGGCTGATTATCCGACCATTCAGGCGGCAGTTGATGCGGCTCGCCCGGGGCAGATCATCTCGATTGCGCCCAATGTCTATCATGAGGCGGTGAGGGTGAAGACGCCGGGCATTACGATTCGTGGTCAGGATCGCAACGGTGTGATTCTGGACGGCAATTTTACGCTTTCCAATGGGATTGAGATTGAGGCGAATAACGTAGTCGTCGAGAATATGACGGCCCGCCACTATTTTGGCAACGGCTTTTATTGGGATGGCGGCAAAGATGCGAGCCATCCGCTCTCCGGCTATCGTGGAAGTTATCTGACGGCGTATACAAACGGCGATTATGGTATCTACGCCTTCAACTTCCAGAACGGGGAGTTCGATCACAGCTACGCGGCTGGCAGCCCCGACTCCGGCTTTTATATTGGGCAGTGCTACCCCTGCAACGCGATCATCGATCAGGTGATCTCTGAATGGAGCGCGCTGGGCTATTCAGGGACCAACGCGGGCGGCAACCTGATTATTCGTGATTCTATCTGGCGCGACAACATGGCGGGCATCTTGCCAAATACGCTGGATGTGGAGGAGATTCCGCCGGAACACCAGACGGTGATCTTCAACAACGAGGTGTATGACAACAACAACGATCAGGCGCCTACCAAGCCGCTCGAATACCCAGTGATCGGCACAGGGATTGGTGTGCCAGGTGGCGTGGGCAATGTGATCGTCGGCAACCACGTCCATGATCAGCGCAACTTTGGCATTATCGTGCTGGCGAGTATTGATAAGAACTTCTGGGTTCCCTCCGATAATCGCGTCATTGGCAACGTGGTCACGAACTCTGGCGCTGCCGATCTGGCGCTGGCTGTGCCTTCTGGCCCTGGCAATTGCTTCTCCGGCAACACGGCGACGCGCACACTGCCTGCGCTGATTGAGCAGAAATATCCCTGCGATACCGCGCTCGCCAATCTGCAAGGCGGCGACCCCAGCATTACGCCCGTCGTTGTGGCCCGGCTGCTCTATGCCAACGGCGACAGCTTTCACCCGCGTGACTGGAAAACGGTAGATGAGACGACGATTCCGGCTTCTCAGCAGCAGCCATCCATGCCTGGTGTCGAGGGTCCGGCGCTGCCGATCTTCCCTGATTTGAGCCTGTTCAACCTGCCGCCATCAGCCCAGGCGAAGAGTATCAGTCCTTCGGCGTTGACTCCACTGGCATCAGGAGGTTCTTCTGTGTTGCAGTTTTTGCTTGGTATCTACGCTGAGTTGTTGCCTATAGCCATCTATGCCGCCTGGCTCTCGCTCGGCTTCTGGGATCTGGCGCGCAATGAGAAGCTGTCGAATGGGGCGCGGCTGATCTGGATGATTGTGCTGGTTGCTATCCCCATTCTGGGGCCAATCGCATATTATCTCTTTGGGCGATCCGGGCTGTCGCGCTCGTTCCGCGTGATGTTTGTGGCTGGCGCGCCGCTGCTCTATCTCGCGGTCACTGGCCTGCTCGTCTGGATTTCTGCTATGGTAGGCTGACAGCAGGTTCGTAGCCAGGGGCGGCGCTACAAGCATCACCAGTCGAACTGGCGGATGAGAAACTGCTGGCTGTAGTGCAGGAGCAGCGGGCTGCCATGTGGGCAGACTGCGGGGGCCGAGGTCTGGCGTAGGTTTGTCAGCAGTTCCCGCTGCTCGCCCAGGCTGAGCGGCGCGCCCCGTCGCAGCGCGGCATGGCAGGCGACGGCGGCGCAGAAGCGGTCCTGCCAGTTCTCTTCTTCTTCGGCTGCCTCGGCGGCCAGCGCGGGCAGATGCGCGCTCAAGTCTTCTGTACCTGCTAGCGCAGGCGCAGAGCGGATTAAAAAGCTGCGCCCGCCAAACCGCTCGCAGGCAAAGCCCAGCGCGGCCAGCATGGGCAAACGTTCTCCAAGTACGGCTGCCTGACGAACGGAAAGCTCGATGACTACCGGCTCCAGCAAAAGCTGACCTTGCGCCCCTGGCTGCGCGGTCTGCTCAGGCTGGCCGACGAGGCGGTGGCGCAGGTATTCATAGAGGACGCGCTCGTGCGCGCGGTGCTGATCAATCAGATACAGGCCGCCCTGCTGGTCTTCCGCCAGAATGAGCGTTTGACGAATCTGTGTGAGCGGGGTGAGTTCAGCCAGGATGCCCGCGTCAGCCGGGGATATGCTTTCGTTGTAGGGCTGGCGCTGTTCCGCAAGGGGCAGGCCACGCCGTCGGCGCAGCAGCGGCAAGCGATATTGATAGACGTTTCCAGGGCCAGGGAGCGTCTCTTCGAGAGGCTGGAGTGCGCTCTGCCCCAGGGCATCATGCACAGCGTCTTTGAGCGCGGCGCAAATCTCTTCTTCGCGCAGCAGCTTAACCTCGGCCTTGGTCGGGTGGATGTTGGCGTCTACGGCCTCTGGTGGAACACGGATGCTGATGGCGGCCAGCGGATGGCGTCCTTTGGGCAGCATCGATCGGTAGCCTGTTTCCAGCGCGGTAAGTAATGCCTGTGATTGCACCCAGCGCCCGTTGACGAAGAGCATGAGGTGCTGTTTCCCGGCCTGGCTGAGCGCGCGATTACCAAGGATGCCGCAGATTTCAGCGTCGGCTATGTCAATGGGTCCGATCTTCAGTAAGGCATCCGCGACGGGCAAACCATAGACTTCGGCGATAGCCCGCGCCATCTGGCCGCTGCCGCTGGTCTGGAATGCGGCATGTCCGTCCAGAACCAGCCCCACTTTCAGGTACGGATAGGCGACGGCATAGCGCCGCGCAAGCTGGGCCAGATGCGCCGATTCGGCCCGCGCGCCCTTCAGGAAGCGCAGCCGAGCCGGAACATTCTGAAAGAGGTCACGAACGATCACCGTCGTTCCGCGTGGACGCGCGCGGCGGCCCCGCTCGATCACGGCGCCAGCGCGTATCGTGAGCAGGGTTGCCAGCCCTCTCTCTTCAGCTTCGGTGATCATCGTGACTTCGGCGACGGCAGCGATGCTTGCCAGCGCCTCGCCGCGAAAGCCTAGTGTGCGCAGGCGGCTCAAATCTTCCACCGCCCGAATCTTGCTGGTGGCGTGGCGATTGAACGCCAGCGTTGCCTCGTCGGCAGGGATGCCGCTGCCATCATCGCTGACACGCACCAGGCGCAGCCCGCCGCCGCGTATCTCGATCTTGATGTCGCTGGCTCCGGCGTCAATGGCGTTTTCCAGCAGCTCTTTGAGGACCGACATCGGGCGCTCGATCACTTCGCCAGCGGCGATCTGTTCGGCTACCTCTGGCGGCAAAAGGGTGATACTCTGGCGGTCAAGATGCGTAAAGGTCATGGATGTATGTTCCTGTGTGTTTGCTTTTATACTTGCTTCTATAGCTGCTGCGCTGTGTGTCGGGCTTTCTGAAAGCTGCGCTTGCTCAATGCGAATTGCTGCTGCGGCTGGCCTGTCCTTGCAGGAGCGCGCGCGCCTCTTGCTGAAGCGCGAAGAGGCGATTCATGGCCTCCAACGGCGTAATAGCGGCGACATTTAAGGTTAACAGTTCGTGCAGGAACGCGCTGGCGCTGCTCTCAAATACGGCTCCGGGCAGGGTGAAGCCATTGTTAAGCGCGGCAGGTGGTCCGGCAGCGTACCTCTCAAGGCTCTCATCCAGGGCATAGGCTGCCGCTGGTTCGGCAACCAGCGCGCGGCGCGCGGCTGCTTCTGCCCGCGCTGACGGCCCAGGGTTTTGTTCGATCTGCGCCAGCACTTCGCGCGCGCGCTGAATGATGCTCGCTGGCATGCCCGCCAGCCGCGCAACCTGGATACCATAGCTGCGCCCGCCGCTGCCCGGCAGGATGCGATGCAGGAAGACAATCTCTTCTTCCTGCTCGTTGATTGCCATGGTATACGCTCGCAGTGCTGGCAAAAGCGCGGTGAGGCTGGCAAGCTCGTGGTAGTGCGTCGCAAAAAGCGTGCGCGCCCCGACGGTGTGATGTAGATGTTCGACAACGGCTCTGGCAATTGCCAGCCCGTCATAGGTACTGGTGCCGCGCCCGATCTCATCAAGCACGATCAAACTGTGTCGGCTGGCGTGATGCAGGATGTTGGCCGTCTCGACCATCTCAACCATAAAGGTTGACTGCCCGCTGGCGATGTCATCATGCGCGCCAACACGGGTGAAGATGCGGTCTACCAGCCCAATACGCGCCTGGCGCGCCGGGACAAAGCTGCCGATCTGCGCCATGAGGCAGATCAGCGCGACCTGGCGCAGAAAGGTGGATTTGCCCGCCATGTTGGGGCCGGTGAGCAGGAAGATGCTGCCCGCCTGCTCGCCCATCGCGGCATCGTTGGGGATGAACTCGCCGCCATCCAGCATTTGCTCGACAACGGGATGGCGGCCTGCGGTGATTACTATATCGGTAGTGGTATCCAGTTGGGGGCGCGTATAGCTGTTGCGCGCCGCCACCTCCGCCAGCCCCAGCAGCACATCCAGCCGCGCCAGCGCGCCTGCTGTAGCGTTGAGCCGGGGGTAGTACACCCCTGCCTGCCGGAGCAGGTCGGCAAAAAGCGTGCGCTCAAGCTCATCAATGCGTTCTTCGGCGTTGAGGATGCGTGCCTCGTGGTCCTTGAGTTCTGGGGTGATATAGCGCTCGCCATTGACCAGCGTTTGCTTGCGCAGGTAGTCGGCTGGCACGCGGCTGCTGTTGGCGTGGCTGACCTCCAGATAATAGCCAAAGACTTTGTTATAGCCGACGCGCAACGACTTAATGCCGGTTCGCGCGCGCTCTGCCGTCTCCAGCCCGGCGATCCAGCGACGCGATTCGCTGATAGAATCAATCAACGTATCCAGGTCGGCGCTGTAGCCGCGCCGAATGGTGCGGCCCTCGTTGTCTTCTCCGGTGGTGATGGCGCGCTCGATCAAAGCGGTCAGTTCGGGGCAATCCTCCAGCGTCTCAGACACTTCTTGCAGCAGTTCGGCGGTGGTTGACCCCAGCGCCGTTTGCAGATGCGGGACAACGTTCAGTAGTTCGCGCAGCGCCAGCAGTTCGCGTGGGATAGCCGTACCCTGGCGTACCCGCCCGGCCAGGCGCTCCAGATCGCCCAGGCCATCCAGCAGGCTGCCAAGCCTGGCGCGCAGGGAGGGGCGATCAATCAATTCTTCGAGCGCGTCGTAGCGGCGGTTGAGTTCGACCAGATCGATCAACGGCTGCGTCAAGACGCGCCGCATGAGGCGTCCGCCCATCGCGGTGCGCGTCTGGTCAAGAATTGCCAACAGCGAGCCTTTCGGGCCGCCGCGCGCACCTTCGAGGAGTTCGAGGTTGCGCTGCGTGTGGGCGTCCAGAACCATAAATGTATCCGTCGCGTAAGTGCGCAGGCCGATGAGCAGGCTCAGGAGCGCCGGATTCATTTTATCCAGGTAGGCAAGGATGGCTCCGGCAGCGGCCACCGCCAGGGGCAGACTGGCGCAGCCATATGCTTCCAGTGTACGCACGCCGAAATGGCGGCAAAGCCGATGGGCAGCCGCTTCCGGCTCGAACGCTGCGGCTGGCAGGGTGGTCAGGGTTGTCTGGCGCGGGAGTGTGAATGGCGCTGCCTGTCCGGCTGCGCTTCGTTCCTGTCCCGTTTCTTGCTGGGATGAAGATTCTTGGCGCGATTGCTCTGTAACCAGGCGCAGTGGCTCGGCGATCAGGCACTCGACTGGCCGCAGCCGGTGCAGTTCAGCCTCCAGGGCGATAGGCACGCTTCCGCCGGGCAAGCTGGCGACGGCAAACTCGCCGGTGGTCACATCAACGTAGGCCAGTCCGGCAGTATTTCCGTCGCGGCTGAGCGCGACGGCTGCCAGATAATTATTCTGGCGCGGGGGCACCAGCCCTGGCTCGGAAAGCGTGCCTGGTGTGAGGATGCGCGTCACGGCGCGGTCTACCAGACGCTTTCCCGGTTCACTGACTTGCTCGCAAATCGCCACTTTGTATCCTCTGGCGATTAAGCGGCCAGCATAGGTGTCAAGCGCGTGGACGGGAACGCCAGCCAGCGGTACCCGATTCCCCGCCCCATATTCACGCGAGGTCAGCACGATTTGCAGTTCGCGGGCGACGAGGTGGGCGTCCTCATCGAAGGTTTCGTAAAAATCCCCAATCTGAAAGAGGAGGATGGCATCTTGATGCTGCGCCTTGATCTGGAGATATTGGCGTCGTGCTGGTGTGGTCATGGCGCGCCCCTCCCAGGAGGGCAATAGAATAGATGTTCAATACCGGATGTTTCTTATTGTAGCATGTTTCGGGGCAGGATGTGAAATGACCGCTGGTTGGGCAAAACAGAGAAAGCCTCTTGTAGAGTATTCTGCCGCGCCCCCTTGAATGCGGAAAGATGAGGAAAAAGGACTGGTCAGCTATCCATTATTGATAGCTGACCAGTTGAACTGCTCAAAACAGCGCCAGAGTAGAGAGGGCCAGGGACGCTATTTCCGCGCTTGTCTGCAACTCGTTTATTTTGGCGCGCAGGATGAGCAGTTGCTCGTTTTCTTTGGTGACGATGTAGTAGCCCGCAAAGAATCTCGTTCCGCCCATTTCTTCGGCCTTGAGGTGCACATTCACCTGGACCGTCCCATCACTCTGCGGTTCGGCGCTGTCAATGGTGATGGTGTCGTGTATAGTGTTCTGGAAACCATCGGCGAAGCTCTTGCGGCTCTGCTTTTGCGGGTACTCCGGCGAAAACAAGTCATAGGCGGCGTCGTAGTTCTTCGCGTTAATATAAGCATAGAACTGCTGAATGAGATCGCTGGCTGTTTTCGGGGTGAGAACAACCGGCGTGGGGCTGGGCGTGACGACGCTGCCTGTCGGTGTCTGTGTCACGCCTGGGGTCGAGGTAGAGGGTGTGCCGTTTGTTTGAGGATTGCCCCCTGCCCCACGCAGAACGAGGAAGAGGCCGCCGCCAACGATCAACGCCAGCCCCACCAGTACGGCTGCCAGGACGAGCGGCCAGCGCGGCCCCCGACGAGGAGGAGGCCTGCCCGGCCCACCGGGCCTGTAGGGTGGTGGTGTCTGTACGCCCGCGCGAGGGGCGTTGACGGTGAAAGTGGGCGACTCGTTGGCCGGGGCGGGGCTATAGCTTGCTCCCCATGCAGGAGGCGGTTGGGGCGTATATCCAGGAGGAGGACTGGCCTGGCCCCAGGGCGCGGGTGAAGGCTGGTTGGCTGGCGGGGGAGGCGTTCCCATCGCTGTAGGAACGTCACCGAGCGATGGGTCCGATACCAATCCAGGCGAAGGCTCGATGGGGGCGCCGCAGCGGCGGCAGGCACGCTCCTGGCTTCCCACTAAAGCGCCGCATTGTCCGCAATAGAGCGTGCCAACGGATGAAACCGGTATGCCAGGGGTAACGGGCGGCCCTGAGCGGGTGGCGTTCTCATCAATCCGCGACCCGCAGTGCTGGCAGAAAAGTTGATCTGGAATCAGCGGATGCCCGCAGGTTCCACAGAATTGAACGGCCACCGCAGCCTCCTCATGTTATGAGTTTGGAGTTGATACCTGCGCGGGGCGCGCTATCTTGCGCAAGCGCGGCTTGGGCCGCAGCGCATCCTGCCGTGATCGGCGCTCACCGTCATGCCCTTTTCGTGCCGATGAGCTACCCTTGCCTTTGGCCTTGCTCTCTTCCTGTGGTTCGGGTGGGTGAAGGGTTGCCTCAAGCGCCTGCTCGATGCGGTCCACAAAGAGAAACCGAAGCTGGTGGCGCACATCTTCCGGTATCTCTTCCAGGTCTTTCTCGTTCCTCCTGGGGAGGATGACCGTCTGAATCCCAGCCCGATGCGCTGAGAGGACTTTCTCTTTGACGCCGCCAATGGACAAAACCCGCCCGTGAATCGTAATCTCGCCGGTCATCGCTATCTGGCGTCGAATCGGCCTTCCGGTCAACGCAGAGATAATGGCAGTGGCAATGGTAATGCCTGCCGATGGTCCTTCTTTAGGCTGCGCCCCTTGTGGCGCGTGAATGTGAATGTCGCGCCGCTCATAAAAATTGGGGTCTATGCCCAGTTGTTTCGCGTGCGAGCGGATATAGGCCATAGCTGCCTGGCCTGACTCTTTCATGACCTCGCCCAGGCGGCCTGTGAGCATCAGGCTGCCGCGCCCATCGGCCAGCGTCACTTCGATGCTCTGAATATCCCCGCCGCCGCTGGTCCAGACCAGGCCAGTTGCAACACCAATCTCATCGGCTTCTTGCGCTTCGGTATGCAGGTGTTTGGGCGGGCCGAGGTACTTTGGCAGCTTTTTGGCGGTAATCTCCGTTTTACTTTTGCGTCCTTCTACGACTTGCCGCGCCACTTTGCGTAGTACCCGCGCCAGTTCGCGGTCCAGATTGCGCACGCCTGCTTCATAGGTGTATTCACGAGCCATCCGGCGCACAGCGCCATCCTCAAAGGCAACGCGGCTGCGGGTCAGGCCGTGGTCTTTCATCTGCCTGGGGATAAGAAAACTGCGCGCAATGCGCATCTTCTCTTCTTCCGTATAGCCAGGCAGTTCCACGACCTCCATCCGGTCACGAAGCGCCCAGGGTACGGAATAGAGCGAATTAGCGGTCATGATGAAGATGACATGCGAGAGATCGTAGGGAACCTCCAGGTAATGATCGGAGAAGCCGTGATTTTGTTCCCGATCCAACACCTCCAGCAGGGCTGAGGAGGGATCGCCACGAAAATCTGCGCCCAGCTTATCAATCTCGTCCAGAATGAAGAGTGGATTGATCGTCCCGGCAAGCCGCATGGTCTGGATGATACGTCCGGGCAGCGCGCCAATATAGGTGCGCCGGTGGCCGCGAATCTCTGCTTCGTCGCGGATGCCGCCCAACGAGAGGCGCACAAATTTGCGATTGAGCGCCTGGGCGATAGAACGGCCCAGCGAAGTCTTGCCGACCCCTGGCGGCCCAAGGAAACAGAGGATGGGGCTGTGGGTTTGCGGCGCCAGCTTGCGCACAGCAATATATTCAATGATGCGCTCTTTGGCTTTCTCCAGCCCATAATGATTCTCATCGAGAATGCGGGCAGCCTCGACGGGGTCGAGCCGGTCCTCGGTGCGCTGATGCCAGGGCAAGGCCACCAGCCAATCGAGGTAGGTACGCACAATGGTCAATTCGGGGGCCATTGCTGGCATCGCTGCCAGCCGGTCTAGCTCGCGGTTGGCGCGTTCGGCTACTTCTTCGGGCATGCCGCAGGAGACGATCTTCTCGCGCAGTTCCATGCCTTCGCGGATGGTCGGGTCATGTTCGCCAAGTTCGCGCTGGATGGCTTTCATTTGCTCGCGCAAGAAGTATTCGCGCTGAGATTTATCAACTTCCTGCTGCACCTGGGTCTGAATCTGGTTTTCCAGTTCCAGAATATGCAGTTCTTTGGAGAGCATGACGCTGATATTCTGGAGGCGCACCAGGGGATCGAAGGTTTCCAGCGCGAGCTGCCGCTGGGGCATCGGCGGCTCCAGTGTGGAGATGATGAAGTCGGCCAGCGCGCCAGGAGCATCTATATTGAGGGCTGTCACATAGGCTTCTTCGTTCAATGCGCGGCTCAGTTTGATGCACTTCTCAAAGATGCCCAGGGTGGCGCGCATCAGGGCTTCGATGGCAGGAGTCTTTTCGACTTCTTCCTCTATCGGCTCAACCTTTGCCCGCAGATAGACTCCTGTGCGCAGTACACGCTCCAGCTTGAGCCGACGCTGCCCCTGGACCAGGACGTTGGTGGTGCCATCGGGCATCTTGAGGACGCGCCCAATGACGCCTTCAGTACCCACCGGATAGACATCATCCGGGCCTGGCTCCTCCACTGTCTCGTCCTTCTGTGCGACCACGACAATAGTGCGCTGCCGGGTCATCGCTTCTTCGATGGCGCGCAGCGAGCTATCGCGTCCCACAAACAGCGGGGCTACCATGCCTGGAAGCAGGAGTGTATTCCGTACCGGCAGAACGGGTAGCTCTCCCAGCGCCACTTCAGCCAATGTCTGTTCTTCCTCAATAACCTCAGCCGCTGCCTTCGATTTCTTGCGAGATGCAGCCCCTTTTCCCGTTGCCATGCGTGGCTTTTCCTCCAATGCTAGTGGAAACCCCTTGCTGGTCATTATAACGCACCAACTGGGGACTGGCAACGGTGTGTGACTGCTGGAGTGAAGAGGCGGGGTGCTGCTCAGCGCCCCCCGATAGGTGGTGGAACTGCGCCCACCCGCCGCTTGACCCGCCAGGAGCCAGTCTGGTATGCTTGATTCAACCAGCGCGCGTTCGATCTTCTGAACGCGCTGCAAGGATCTGGGAGCAAGCATGGAGTATCTGGACTTTGACGTGGAGCTTACGGCTCTGACTGGGCGAGACTACCGAGCGGCAGTGCGCTCGCCTGCTGGCAAGGCAAACGCCATAATGCGCTTCCCCTTTGATGAAACCCTCCTGGAAAACCACCTGCTCAAGCTGCAAAATGCTCTGCTGCGCTCTGGCGAAGAACGCCGCCGGGCGCTGACACCAGAAGAACAAGCGGTGCGCGGCTTCGGGCGGCAGCTTTTTGAGGCGCTGATAGCCGGAGACGTGCGCGCCTGCTATGACCAGAGCCGCGTCAGAGCTAACCAGGAGGGCAAGGGTCTGCGGCTGCGCCTGGATGCCCAAGTGCCAGAACTGGCCGCCCTGCCCTGGGAACTGCTCTACGACCCGACTGAGAGCGAGTACATCTGTCTCTCGCGCGCCACGCCCATTGTGCGCTATCTGAATCTGCCAGGCGCCAGAGAGGCGCTGCTGGTCACACCACCGCTGCGTATCCTGGGGGTGGTTGCCAGCCCCAACAGTCCGGCGACCCCTGCGCTTGATGTGGCAAGCGAACAGGCGCGTCTGGAGCGGGCGCTGAGCAGCCTGAAGGCGCGCGAGCTTATCGAATTGGTCTGGCTGGAGGGCCAGACCTGGCGCGCTTTGCAGCAGGCCATGTGGGTTGGCCCCTGGCATATCCTGCACTTCATTGGGCATGGCGGCTTCAACGAACGGGCCGAAGAAGGCATGCTTGCGTTGGCGAGCGAAAAGGGCGCCCTGGACCTGCTGAGCGCCACCCAACTGGGGCGCGTTCTGGCCGACCACCCCTCGCTGCGCCTGGTTGTTCTCAATGCCTGCGAGGGCGCCAGAGCAGGCAAAGGCGACATCTTCTCCAGCGTTGGCGCTTCGCTGGCGCGGCGCGGCATCCCCGCCGTACTGGCAATGCAATACGAAATCACAGACCACGCTGCCATCGAACTGACGCGCACCTTCTACGAAGCGCTGGCGCACGGCCTACCGGTGGATGCCGCCGTCACCGAAGCGCGCATCGCTATCAACGTGGGCAGCAACAACTCGCTCGAATGGGGTACGCCCGTCCTCTTTCTGAGCGCCACCGACGGCGCACTCTTCCACCTGCCTCCGCCAGCGCCGGAAAAAATGTTAGGGCAATGGCTGGAAGAGGGTATCGCCCATCGCAAGGCCAGGCGATACTCACTGGCGCTGGAAGCTTATGAACAGGCTCTCCGGCTTGCCCCCAACGCTGCCGCCGCCGTCTTCGGCAAAGGCAATGCCCTCTGGGAACTCAAGCGCCAGGACGAAGCTCGCGCTATCTATGAAAGCGCCTTTCAACTCCCTGCGAACAATGCAGCGGCCCATCCCCAGAAGGGCATCGCACTCTATAATCTCAAGCGCTACGAGGAAGCCCTGGCTGCCTTTGAGCGCGCCCTTCAACTCGACTCTAGCGATCCGCTCGCCTCTAATGGGAAGGGCATCGCGCTCGTTGGCCTGAAGCGCTATGAGGAAGCCCTGGCCGCCTTTGAGCGCGCCATGCAGCTTGACCCTCACCTTGCGCTCGCCTATAGCAACAAGGGCATTGCGCTCCAATCCCTCCAGCGCTATGAGGAAGCCCTGGCCGCCTTTGAGCGCGCCCTTCAACTCGACCCCACCTTTCCGAATGGCTATTTTGGCAAAGGCATGGTCCTCAACAATCTCAAGCGCTATGATGAAGCGTTGGCGGCCCTGGAGCGCGCCACCCAACTCGATTTTCATCATGCGCAACTCGACTTTCAGAAGGGTTTTGCGCTCAGCAACCTCAAGCGCCACGCAGCAGCCCTGGCGGCCTATGAGCGCGCTATCGAACTCGACCCGAACCTGGCAGGCGCCTATACGAATAAAGGCTGGATGCTCGTTGAACTCCAGCGCTATCAGGAGGCGCTCCCCGTCCTGGAGCGCGCCATCCAACTCAATCCCAACTCTGCGCCGACTTATAATAATAAGGGCGGTGCGCTCCGGTCCCTCCAACGCTATCAGGAAGCGCTCGCCGCCTATGACCGCGCTCTCCAACTCGATCCCACCGACGCGCTTCCCTCCAGGAACAAAGGTAATTTACTCAGTGACCTCCAGCGCTACGACGAGGCGCTCGCCGCCTATGACCACGCTCTCCAATGTGACCCCGCCAATGCGCTCGCCTACAGCGGCAAAGGTTATGCGCTCAAGCAGCTTCGGCGCTATCAGGAAGCGCTCGCCGCCTCCGACTATGCCATCCAACTCAATCCCAATCTTGCCAACCCCTATTTCAACAGAGGCTACGCGCTCAGCCAGCTTCAGCGCCACCAGGAATCGCTCACCAGCTACCAGCGTTGTATTCAACTCGACCCCAACAACGTTGATGCCTATAACAACATCGGCTGGGCGCTCTACAATCTCCAGCGCTATCAGGAGGCTTTACCAGCCTATGACTACGCCATCCAACTCAACCCCACCTACGCGCTTCCCTACTACAACAAAGGGCTGCTCTTCCAAAAATTAGGTCGAAAGCGCGAAGCCAACAAAGCCTTCCAAAAAGCGCGAGAGCTTGGCTATCATGGGTGAGCAAAAGAATATGAAGCGGAATCCTTGGGCTGCTGGCAACCAACGCGGCGACGGCGCCTGGCAAATGAATTCGAGGCTTCGGACCCGCGCGGGCTGAAACCACTGCTGTGCGTTAACCGCCTGGATACGATTGAAAAATCCTTGACAATGAGCCTGGTTCTGCGCTATGATAGGGAGGCCGTCAGGGGAAGTGCCTGCTGCGGTTCTGGCCGGCGTAGCTCAGTGGTAGAGCAACGGTTTCGTAAACCGTAGGTCGTGGGTTCAAGTCCCACCGCCGGCTCCGATTCACACCGCTCCACAGCTTGTGCGAGCGGTGTGATTTTATCTCCCCCCGCTTGCCATTCAATCAGTTTGACTGCGAATTTGACTGCGATTGGTCTTCATCCCCTATTTTTCGCAATGCCCGCTCCATCGCCTCCATCGCTTTTTGTTGAAGCTCCGGAGCGTCATGCCCATAAAAGCGGTCGGTGATGTAGCTATGCTCGTGTCCGAAGGTTTCGGAGACACCTTCGGTCTGGACTCCCATCTTTTTCATGATGTGGGCAACGCTCTGACGGAGATCATGAAAATGGATACGTGGGAGGCTCGCTTTTTCAACGAGCGGATAGCATGAGCGCTTCAAGAAGTTGGTGGCCTCAATGGGGCGGCCTATGCCATTGGGAAAGACCAGATCATAGCTATCATCCCAAATATCGCGTAAACGCATGCGCTGCTCAAGCTGGCGTTTCCGATGTTCCTGCAATGCCTCAATAACGGGAGCAGCAAGCCAGATCGTTCGCCTGGAGCGTCGTGTTTTCGGCGGAGTAAAGAGGAACTCCCCGTGAATGTAGGAGAGTGTCGCTGTCACTTTCAACGTTCCGGCTTTGAGGTCCACTTCAGGCCACTGCAACGCCAGCAGTTCACCTTCCCGCATGCCAGTGTAAATCTCCAAAACGTATAGTGCCTCCAGCGGATCGCCGACGATAGTATCCAGAAACTGGCGTGCCTGCTCAGCAGTCCAGGTGGGTCGCTCTTCGCGGTTAATGGGTGGCGGGTCAACCCGATCACAAACATTGTATGCCACCATGCCAAGGCGCAGCGCTTTTTCCAGCGCCAGATGCAGCAGCGCGTGCATATGATTGACGGTCGTGGGCGACATGCCATTCTTGAGGTAGTGGGAATACAGCCCCTGGACTTGTTGAGGGGTCAACTTTGCCAGGCGTTGACGACCAAGCACTTTCTCAATATTGGCAACAAACTGCTGATAGCGCAAATGGGTGCGCGCCTTAATGGCTGGTGGCTGGACCATCTCTAGCCAGCTTGCCAGATACTGCTGAACGGTCTGGCGCTCGTCGGGGACGGCCAGGCTCTGCTTCAGAGCCTGGCGTGCATCATGGAGCGCGTCGATGATCTCCTGCTTTTTCTTGCGATAGATCGTTTTGCGTTTACCATCTGACAGTGTGAGTTGCGCGCACCAGCGTCCGTCACTGCGCTTGTAAATGGTCCCCTCGTTATTGCCACGCCTGGTTCCCATGTTCTTGCTCCAATTCTGAGGCGATATAGGCTTCCAGCGCCGAAACAGGGATACGCCGGAGCCTGCCAACCTTCACGCTCCTGATACGGTTTCGGCTTAGCAACTCGTAGAGGAGTGTCACACCGATACCTAAAGAGTTTGCCGCTTCCCTGGGCGTCAAAAGCAATTTAACCGTCTGCTGTTGTGTAGCCATCTTACACCTCGCAATTAAATCGGTGGCTCGTCGTAACCGATGCCGCCGCAATCGTTTGCTGCCATCTGCCTATGCTGCACTGGCAGACTCGGCCAGCAGCCCTTCCGGCACCCCCAGCGTCAGATACCAGACCGAGCGATGTTGCGTGGCATACAAGCCTTGATCTACATGGACAACGCGTTGGTGCGTTTGTTGCTGCCAGCGCTGCATGTGCAGCAGGAGTTCACATCGAGCCTGGAGCGTTTGCGCAGTGATCGCATCCTGCGCATGTGCCATTTGCTTTTGAAGTGTGCGCAACATGGCCCGCAGCAGCCCTTGCTGCACTTCGAGTGGACTCGGCCACCTGGAAGGGGTGGAGCAATGGGGTTCTTGAGGAAGCTCTGAATGGGGTATAAGCGCTTCGCACAGATCTTCTGTGGTGACTGCGATAAGTTCTTGCGCCACCAAGGGAACCTGGGGCGTGTGTTCTGCTGGCCCAGGCGCTGCCCTCATACAGAGCGGCTCCATGTCACGGACATGTGCCTGCATGAGTCGGCGAATGTGTGCTGGCTTCCTCCACTGCAATCGCTCATCCCAGGCCAGGGCAAAGGTCAGGTGCTCTTCTGTTAGCACGACGCGTTCAGCACCGACCAGATGTGGGTTGGCGGCTACATCTGCCCAATAAAGGCCGTCTGCAAAGAGGCTCAAGACGTGGGCAAAGCAGAGGCCATAGGCGCTACAGCGCTTGCGCAGACTGGGCTGCATCTGCCTGGTCTCTGGATCGCACAAAGGGGTGTTGTCGAGCACTTCGGCGGGTAGAATGCAGGTGCCCAGAAATCCGAAGCGTTCAAAAAACGTGCGAGGAGCGTGAGAACAATGTGGAGTAGTGATTGGCTCCCGCTTGTGCTGATGGGCATATTTTAGCACAGGAGTCTGGGGTGTCATGCCAAGTCCTTTCTTGCTTGACATGCCAGGGTAGTGGTGCAACAATGCGCACGAGGACCCTGGCCGCGCTATTCGACGTGCAACCGGAGACTCATCGCTGGCTTGCGTGTACACTCACGCGAGTCAGCATTGTTTTTACTGCCTCCTCTCTCCTTTGGATAATTATATTTCTTTAGAAATTATTATATACTATGGAAAAATGATTTGTCAACGGAATGCTAATCGTGCTATGCTGTTCTCGACAGTATCACCCTGAGGGACCGTATGCACAAGAGTTCCGATCCCTATCGAGACTATATCACGACACCAGAAGCTGCCCGACGCTCAGGCTTGACTAGAATTTACCTTGCTCACCTGCTTAGGAGGGGAACATTAGAAGGCTTTCATCTCGGTCGTGATTGGTTAGTGTATACTGATTCCCTGGAGCAATTCCTCGCAACCCCTCGTAAACCTGGCCCGAAAGGTCCTCGTAAAGGATCTTCAGAACGCCATCCCACTACCTCGCTAACTAGCAGTGGTAGTGACCAACAAAGCGAGGATCGTTAGAACATCTTTTCCTTCCCACGTCATTGAAAAACGTATGTGTTACTCTGTAGCTGCTTCTTATTATGGTTTAGAACAAGCCAACAGTACAGGCACAAAATGTGGCGGAATCCAAATGGGTTGCGCCACAAAAGCGGACAGGAATGTGGCTATGCCGAAGAACAACGCTCCATCACTCGCCGGCCAATTTCTCAAAAGCTACCGAAAGCAGTATCATCTGAAGCAAGAGCAGCTCGCAGAAGCCTTGAAAGTGGAACCGCGCACCCTCCGTGCTTGGGAGAATGGAGAGAGGCAGCTCAACAATATCAATGAACTCTACCGTATTGCAGACCTGCTAGGCGTTGACCCAGAGCAGCTTGGATCAGCAAACTCCCTTATTATCCCAAGGACGCCAGAACAAATCGATGAGATCATTCAGCATGCCTGGTCACTCGTCGAGGAGTCGCGCTTACGTGAAGCACGAGCGATCATAGAGCGCCTGGCACAAAATGTCCGTACCCTCATCACCACAGAAGACCCCAGCCTCTTACGAAGCCTTGCCCCACACCTACCACAGCGCGGGGTACATCGTTTCTGAAGCGACACAAGCCCAGGAATCTTACGAGGCGATGCTGCACTATCAGCAGATGGAGACCATTGCCCGCATCATCAAAGATGATACCCTCCTCAATATTGCTCTGACGTATCAGGGAGACATGTATAGACGACTGGGAAACCTGGAGAAGGCCGCCACCTATCTTGAAGCGGCCAGAGATACAACTATGCAAGCAGATAAGGCGGCACGTGGAAACGGTATCCAGCTCCTCGCGCGCGTGTATCTGAGAAAACGAGAACTCGGGAATTTTGAATATGCCATGAGGCAAACCGAGGAACTCGCTCACACGTTCGACCTGGCAACAAGTAGCACGAGAGGCCACTATAACCCGGGCACAGTCTATGAAGAATATGGACGCAGCTATGCAGAGCTGGGACAGATCGCTAAAGCGATGGAGTATCTGGATCAAGCGCAAAAAACACTCCCACAAACGAAATTCTGGGAGCTCCTCTTAACGATATCCAGAGCGGTAGCACTGGTCAAAGGCAATGAGATTCAAAGCGGGGTACAACTCGCTGTTGAAACCACAGAAGAGATCAAAAAAGTGGGCGTACTCAGGTTCCTGGATCGCATTCAACTGATAAACAAGCATCTGGAACAATTAGAAAGACAAATAGGAACGCTGAGAAAACCATTGCAGGAAGCCCTATACGGCAGCCAAGTGGTAGATTACTAAAGAGCGAGCACTGCACAACGGCGTGCAATACGGTGCTTCTCCGCCTATATTAGATCTGTTCCCCTCTAACTCGAAACGTACAAGATCGCTTTTCCGATGAACTGACGATTCAGTAACTGCTGCGCTACCTCACCAATCTGCGTCCAGGAAGCTTCTATGGCGATATGGGGATGAAGCTGTCCAGATGCAATCAGGCGAACTAAGCGACCGAGGTCCTCAACCAGGGATTTCTGGGAGAGTTCGTAGAAGATATTAAAGCCGTAGAGGCTTACTCCTCCGGTCAAGAAGAAGTGGCCGACGTCAAAGGTGGCTTCCGAACTACCCGAGACCCCATAAGTGACACACTTCCCTCCTGGCGCAAGCAAGGTGAGGGCGCTTGCGAGTGAACGACCGCCAACCGATTCCAGGATCAGATCATATGGGCCAAATTCATGGGCTTCAGACAAATCTTCACTGACGACTACCTGATTGGCTCCTGCTGCTTTGGCGGTCGCTTCACGACCTGGCTGCCGAACCACGCCAATCACCTGTGCTCCTGCCTGCTGAGCAAGTTGACAGGCAAAATGACCAACGCCACCTGAGGCTCCAGTAACTAAGACCCTGCGATCAAGCAGGAGACCTCCGAGTTCGAGGGTCCACAGGGCAGTCAGACCGGCAACTGGTAGTGTTGCGGCCTCGGCAAATGCGAGTGAATCTGGTATTTCAGCCAGCTGCGTCGTCGGTACTGCTACTACTTCCGCCCAGGCTCCAGAGTGAACTATTCCAACCACCCTGGAGCCCGCACGCGGCCCCGAGCCGTCGGCTGCCTCCTTCTCAATGATTCCTGCCAGGTCCCACCCTGGCCTCCAGCCTGCCTCAGAAGTTGAGATGTTACGAACTTCGCCGCGATTGAGCGAGATCGTTTTCACCCGAACAAGCGCCTCAGAAGACGAAGCAGCAGGAAAATCGACGTCCCGGATAACCAGGCGCTCCGGTAAAGAAGAACCAGTAAGAACAGCGCGAATAGAACGCATATGGTGCTCCTCCCTGAAAAAGGGATTGATGCGAGAGGCAGAGGTCTTCTTGCTTAACGTAACATGCTTGCTCGCTTGAGCATTCCTCTCTACAACCAGCATTCCTTTGTCTTTGTCCACAGGGCAATCATCGTCAATGCGATCCAGGGATCGACCAGCGGATGGGCCACAGGCGTGAAGGTGGACTTGGCTACTTGATTCCAGAGGAAAAAGCCATCCCATTGAGCTGCTTCGGCTTCCTGCGCTCAGCCCATCATGGTAGCAGCCCTCTAGCTTACCATCAGGCAGCAATTTTTTCAACATACAACATGTTAGCATGTTAGGGGGTTATGAACCACCTTGAATGGTCGCGGCGCCAGGGAAGGGAACCCCCAATGTGCCGACCAGAGAGGCAGGCAGCAGCGAGGTTCTGATCTCATGACCGAGATCAAAAAAGAAGCTGGCAAAACCGCCCGCCAGGCTGCTACGCTTCAACCAGCCCCAGCGCGAGCCGCAGATCAATTTCAAAGCCAGGGTAGATTGCCAGGGGTATCGTCTGGGTGCCACCAGGGAGGTGCCCTCAAAGATAATTGTCGCGCCAAACTTCCCCAGCGTGCGTGTGTGCTGAGTTATTACATTGTCGCTCAGGCGATACATCAAGGACTGCCAGCCCTGACACTGGCTGTTGAACGGACGCAGCAAAGGCTGCGTGAACGCCACTTCATCCAGTCGTGAAGCACGTTAGCTCATCGGCCAGCCGCCCTGTTCCTCAATAGCTTCGTCAACTGCCGCCATCAGGCGGATGGTTTCGGCCAGTGCGGTGATGATCTTCTGGTAGTGTTCCTTTTCGGCGTGGGTCAGCGTGCGCCCCTTGCGGTCCTTCAGCCACTTCTGGCAAACCTGATAGCCGCCGACGTGAAACTCCCAGACCTCTGGTGGCACGCCCGCAAAGTACTGGGTCTTGTTGATCCAGACACGCCCCGGTTCCTTGTCTGGCACAGGTGGTGTATACTGTACAGTGTCTACCAGGTCATCGCCCTTGACCGGATAGTTGGTCGTGAGGGGTATCTGTCCTTCCAGCAGGTGCAGCCGCACCAGTTCATCGCCCAGCGCGCAGAGCGCCCGGAAGAGATCGGCATTTGAGGTGAGCGGCAGGCGCGGAAAATCGATTTTCAGGAACTCTCCATACCGCTCGCGGTAGGTGGGCGAGTGGAAGACGGCATACAGGTAGCTGAACACGTCCTCTGGACCGAATGTTTGCTGGCGGTCTCCCTTACCATCCTCAACCCAGGCCATTCCCAGCCGAGTCTTGGCATCTTCAATAAAAGCTGGTGAGAGGTTTGCGCGACGACCACCCGGAGCAGATGACATCTGCCCCTCACCCCATAGCCCATCTTTGGGAGCATCGGGGTAAAGGTAGAGAGGAAAAAGATATGACCGCTCTTTGCTCTCCAGTGAGAGCGTGCAATCATTGATAATGCGATTTGTGCAAAGTACGTGTTCAAAAGTGTCATTTACTAGCCGATTAGTGATAATCCCTGCATTTTTCCCAGCAAGCATATGGCGCATAACCTCGCCTCGAGGTAACTCTACCACATCCTCATGGTGGTAATAGGTTCGATTGTCGAAAGGCCGATAGAGGCACTCAGTGAGGTAATCACCCCAGTGTTGGTTGGCAGCAAGAGACCGCCTTCTTGCTGACAGCTTCCAATCTCTAAGTAGATAGCCATTGAAATTTAGAGGACTTCAGACCACAGCGGCGCAACCGCTCGTCATTGGTGAGGCCGTCGAGCCAAGCTACAGCTCGCTCGGCTTCTTCCTCCAACGAGGCATACGCCCGATTGGCCGCGAT
>DATBHW010000009.1 GCA_036557285.1 Ktedonobacterales bacterium | reverse complement strand
CCCCCCCCTCTCTCTGCTCTGTTTTCTCTGTGCGGTCTGTGAAGCGATGGGGCTTAGTGCGCGGCTCGCCTGGGCGTTGTGGCTTTGCTGCCGACGTTGTTGCGAGCAGCTAGCGAAGCGGCGCGAGGCACGGGGATCGATCCAGAGGGCGCGCCCATGTCAATGTCCGGCGGCAAATCCACATCCAGTTCGGTATGATGTGGCGGATACTTGCCCGTTGTTCTGCGCTCGTGGATGTCACGGAGGATCGCGCCGCCAAAATGGCTCAGAGCGAAACCGCCCATAAAGAGCGAGCCAGCGATAGCGACGGCGTCGAAGCTGCGGCGGCCATCTTTTGACCAGTAGACATCGCGCAGCTCCAGCCAGAGCGCAAATTCATCCAGCGCCAGCGCGGTGCCGATGCCGTACATGATGCTGACGGGCCTGGTGCCTTTTTTCCCTGTTACCAACGCGAGATAGCCAGCCGACAGCGCCAGGAAGATGCCAGGGACGGCGTGATGAATGTGCAGCCCGCCCGGCAGCACAATGTCGTGGAAGCCGAACCCGTGATGCTGCTCGGAAGGGTGCGGGTTCTTCTTGGCGGTGAGCTTCTTCTTGCGAATGCTATAGGTGATGTAGCGCACAACGCCAAACATGCCCAGGAAGGAGACTGCCACCCAGAACGAGGCTTCCTTTCCCTCGCTGACGACATGATGGCTAAAGTGGACCTTGATACGATCCCAGAACACCACAATTTCGCGCATAATTGATTCCATAGACCCTCATCCTTTCTGTCGGCCAGATAATAGGCGAGGAACAGCATAGAGAGCAAACGATTTGCTGCACCCTACTATAACATGCTCTGCTTGCAGAACGCAACAGCCTTGTTGAAATAACACCCGCTGCTCGTTTGCATGGCCGATTGCTTTATCAGCGTTTGACGCCCTTGATGTAGCGTACAGTGATAGTTCCGGCCAGGCAGTAGGCGATAAAGGTGATGAACAAGAAGGTGTAGCGGTAGGCGGGCGCAACGGCAAGGCTGAGCAAGACGCTGCCAATGACAAAGGCGATGACCTGCGGCATAGTGAGGGCGATATTCCAGACGCCCATATCGCGGGCGAAGCGGTCTTTGGAGGGCAGGACATCGGCGACCAGCGCCCAATCTACGCTGAGGTACGCGCCATAGCCCAGTCCAAAGATGGCCCCGCCGACCAGGGCGATGGTGATACCGGCGTCCGCGCTGAGCGTGCCGCCGGTGACAAGGAAGTTGAGCGCGATAAAGATGGCGGCTACAGCCGTCATCAGGCCGCCGGAGAGATAGACCATGCGCTTGCGCCCGTAGCGCGTGGAGAGCCAGCCGCCAAAGAAGGTAGTGAGCGCGCCGGCCAGTGTCACCGCGATCACAAACTCGCCTGCCTGAGCCTCCTGATTCTGGCTGCCCAGGATGTCATGGAAGTAATATTGCAGGAATGCCTGCACCGTGTTGATGCCCAGCATCATCAAGAGGCGCGTGCCGACGACCCAGGCGAAATCGGGGTCGCGGCGCGGCCTGAAGTCGAAGAGGCGCGCCGCCCAGAGGGCGACAATCAGCATTACCACCAGCAGGACGGCGTTGATAGCGATGTTGGCGTGCTGGGCGGCGTCGCTGGCGGCCTGCGCGCTGCTGCCCTGGGGCGGGTGCGCGCCGTTCAGGTCGAAGCTGAGGCCGGTGGCTTGCAGCGCCAGCAGCGCGCCGATCAATACGATAATGACCAGCGCCAGCGCCAGTGTTCCCTCGCCCACCTGCTGGCGATAGTGCGCGAACCAGCCTATGCCTGACTCTGTGTTTCCAGGCGCGGCATCGCGTATGCGGCGCTGCCAGGGCTGCTCCTTGACGGTAACAATGGTTAGCAGCATCAGCACAAAGATCACGAGGCCAACCACGCTGTAGGCCGCCAGAAGCTGGCCGTTATAGGTGGAGAGCGCGCTGTTGAAGGTATCGGCGCTCTGCGCTTTCAGGACGGGATCGATCTGGATGAGCTGGCCGATGACAAGCGCACCCGCGATGAAACCCAGGGTCTGCACGAAGCCCATGATTCCGGCGGCCAGCCCGCGCTGCTCTTCGTTGACCAGATCGGGCAGGAAGGCGTGGAAGGGCGCAGCAGCGGCGTTGTTGGCAAGCTGCGTCAGGCAGAGCGCCAGCATCAGCGTGATGATATTGGGTGCTGCCAGCATCAGGGCCAGGCCGACCATGTTGAGCAGCGTACCGCCCAGGATGTAGGGGCGGCGTCTCCCCCAGCGGCCAGCGGTGCGGTCGCTGAGCATACCAAAGAGCGGATTGCTGACGAGCGCCACCAGCAGGCCAGGGCTGGAGACCAGCGCCAGGGCGACGGCCTTGTTGTTGTTGACGAAATCGTTGAGGGCGCCCTGGTTGAAGGCATGGCTTTGCAGATAGCTGTGGGCCAGCAGTGCCTCTACCTGGCTGGGAAGGATGATGATGAGGAAAGCCGTCCAGTGGAAATTGAGCGCCAGCCAGAAGAGGCTGATGGCAATCAGCCCCCAGAGCGAGCGCCTGGGGATGGCTGTCGCGCCGGTTTTGTCGGAGCGAAGAAGATCGATGCTGCCGGATTCGCCTGGCGGTTGATCGAGAGACATCGTAGTTCCCCCTTTTCCCTAGCCATCAACGATAGGCCCACGCCGCTGCTGTAGCATGTATCCATTCTAGCGCGGTGTCGCAGGCAACGCAAGAGCGAGCAGAGGGAGGACGTTGCTGTTTGCGCGCATGCTGTACAATTAGGGTAGTCGGTTTTTTGGGGTGTCCTGGCGACGCCTGGCAATCTATCTCGAACGTATGGCACAACAAGCACCACGATTTCAGAATCTTGACCCTGCGGCTGACCGGCGGGCTGGCTTTGGCGACATGAGGCGGTTCAGGCAGGCTTCGCGCCAGCAGGCCGAGGCGGATCGTCTGCTTTCCCCACCTGATCCCACGCCGGTTGTTGCCAATGATGGCGCGGCGCTGCGCGATAACGCGAGCCAGGTCAGCATTACGTGGGTCGGTCATTCCAGCTTTTTGATTCAGATGGGTGGCCGTTCCATTTTGACCGATCCGGTGTGGAGCAAGAAAGCGGGCATTGGTCCCTTTGGCCCGACGCGGATGGCTCCGCCGGGCCTGCGTCTGATCGATCTGCCTCCGATTGATCTGACATTGATCTCCCATAATCACTACGATCATCTGGACCGCGACACGATCCGCTGGCTGGGGGATCGGCCTATGTATCTGGTTCCTTCGCGGCTGGGCGGGTGGTTTCAGAAGCTCGGCTGCACCAAGGTCCATGAGTGCGAGTGGTGGGAAAGTGTGGATGCGCTCGGCCTCCACTTCGATTTTGTGGCTGCCCAGCACTGGAGCCGCCGTACTCCCTGGGATACGAACCTGACCCTCTGGGGCGGCTGGATGCTCAGCGATGGCGCGCACACGCTGTACTTCGCCGGAGATTCCGCGTATTTCAGCGGATTCAAGGAGATCGGCCAACGCTATTCCGGCATTGATGTGGCGTTTCTGCCCATCGGGGCGTATAAGCCGGCATGGTTCATGCAATCGGCGCATGTGAACCCGGAAGAAGCCGGGCAAGCGTTTCTGGATGTAGGCGCGCGAGTGATCATCCCGATGCACTGGGGTACCTTCAAGCTCAGCACCGAACGCACCGATGAACCACCTAAACGCCTGGCCGCCTGGTGGGATGAGCAAGGATTGGACCGGACCCACAACTGGACGCTGGCCGTCGGCGAGACGCGTTTTGTGAATGGTTCCTGAAGAAGCCAGAAGCCAGACGATGCCTGCCCCAAAACAACTATCCCGATAGCAGAAGCTATCGGGTTTCTGGTGATACGTAGCTGGTACCCCCGACAGGAATCGAACCTGCGCGCCCGGCTCCGGAGGCCGGTGCTCTATCCACTGAGCTACGGGGGCAAATGCCAATCCGCCTGGCTACAGGAGACACTATATCATCTCTGCTGGCGCTCGTCAAGCGGCATTGGTTGGTTTCGCAGCAGGCTCACCGGCATGCCGGGCGCCTTTCCAGAGCAGGTACCCCTGCGCGCACGCAAACCCGAACAGCCCAATTGAGGGCAAGTCGAACGCGAATGTAGCGAACCAGGCCGCCCCAGGGGACTGATGCTGAAGAAACCAATCGCCAAGGGTCAGGCATACAGATGGCGTGACCAATGGGGCCAGGCTCAATGCCACGACTCCAAACCACCAGCGCGGGGGCCTGCGCATCTGGCGCAGCGCCAGGATGGTTGTGGCGAAGGGCAAGAGGAGGGTGATAAAGGAAAAGAACCACGTCAGCGGAAAGATCAGCGGCGTGATGGTCACGAAGATGCCCTCAGCGAGCAATTCGTCTAGCTCGTTCGGAGCCTGCCAGCGACACCAGCCAACGAAGGCCGCAGCGCCCAGCGCGAACAGTCCTGCGGCTGCCTCGCCCAGCAAGACCGCTTCCTTGAGCGGTACGCCAAACAGCACAGGCGGCAGCAGGAAGCCGTCACCAGCCAGAAACCGCGTGACGACACCAACCAGTGACACGTTCCCATTGTAAGCCGCCCATGCGTCTTCTCCGGCTCGTACTGGCCCGAGATAGCTCATATACGTCTCTGGCCCCAGTACTACGAGGGTGAGCGCCGTTCCCAGCGCGATTGCCAGGGCGGCTCCCAGCGCCTGCCGCCAGCGGCGGCGAGTCACTGCGCCCAATAAGAGGACGCTCGGCCAGAGTTTGAGTAACCATGCTACCCCCAACAGATAGCCGGAAGCGGCCAGAGCGCCGCGCCGTTCGAGCACCCAGGCGATCACCAGCAGCAGCAGCAAGAACTGCCACAAGTTCTGATCCCCTTCTGCTCCCATAAGCGGCTGCCAGTAGATGCTGCCGATCACAAAAAGGGCCACACCTCGCAGCGAGAACCAGCCCAGCGCCCGCAGCAGCAAAATACCGCTCGCCAGATAGGCCGCGAGCAAACAGCACCCCCAGAGCAGAGACGCCGCCGGGTAGGACAAGAAGCCAAGCGGGAACACCAGCAAGGCTGAGGGCGGCGGATGCGTGTCATAGGCTCCCACGCCCTGGGGACAGTTTGCCGGGGAGTTGAGCGGCAGATAGATCGGAGTCCCTTGAGCCAGCCGTTGGGCAGCGATGTAATCCTGGCAAAAGTCAGAGGGCATCTGACTCACCTGAACCACCTGCTGAACCAGGAGGATCAGACCGAGGGCAAGGAGAATCCAACAGGCAGCGGTATAGAGGTACCAGGATGCGTGGACGCGCGGGCGCGCGCGTTTTTTTATCGGGACAGCGGGAGGACGCTCCTCCTGAGTTGATGGCTCCGCAACAGGGAGCGTGGGGACATGGTACTCACGGTTCGCCATTCGTTTTTCTAACCTCTCTCCAGGCGCCTGTGTATCGGTATCAGCCCGGCAGGCAGCAGAGCGAAATACTCAGGGTGCTGTAGTTGCTTGCATCTGATCCCTGGCAGCCAGGCTTTGCCGCTCTTGTTTGCCGGGTATCTGCTGTTCTGGCCGGAGCCAGCGCCGCCAGAGCAGCAGGCAGAAGAGCCACCAGACCAGATTCAGCGCCACAAAGCCCGGGAACCAGAGAGCCGGATGAAAGTTCCTCAAGTTCGACCCCCAGGGCGTTGCCCCAGGGTAAACAGCGACGTAGAAGACCCACATAACCAGAGCCGAGCAAAGGGTATAGCGCCAGCCCCAGGGAATATCGAGCATTGCCAGGAACGGCAAAGTCCACAGCAGGTATTGGGCAGAGACGCCGGGGGCCAGCACGTACAAGCCCAGCAAGACGACCAGCCAGTGTCGTTCGAGCGGCCAGCCTGGCCGCCGGACCGGCAGACGGTACACCATCAGGAGGATGATGACGCGCGTGATCACGGCCAGTGCCAGCATCACCACCGGAAAGCCCGCGGGCCAGAGGATATTCATCAGGAAAGGGATATAGAGCGCCCAGCCAAAGTTCAGGGGGCTATTGTAGATCAGCACATGTGTGATCATGGCTCCTTCCAGGCCAAAGAACGCGCTGTAGATTACGATAGAGAGCAGCAGCGGCGTGAGCGCCAGTGCGGCGGCGCGCCAACGCTGGCGGTTGGAAGGCAGCGGCGCCAGCAGCGCGGGCAGGAGGAGGATGGGATAGCCTTTGAGGGCAATAGCGCCCCCCAGCGCGAGCGCCGCCCAGTATGGACCACTGGCGCGCGTTGAACGCCAGCAGGCCCAGGCAAGCACGACCAGCGCGATGACCAGACCATCGAATTGCCCCTGCCCGGCGGTTACCAGGATAGAGACGGGATTGGCCGCGTAAAACAGGGCTGCGCCCACGCCTTGACAGCGGCGCAGCAGGACGACAATCAGGCAATCGCCCAGCAGGGCAGGGATTTTGATGAACCAGACAAAAGGAAGCAGGGTCAGCGTGGAAGCCCACTGCGCCAGCGCGGTCCACCATATCCAGACTGGCGGGTAGGGGTAGCGATTGGTCAGCAGGTAGATGTTCTGATGGCTGAAGACGCTCTGCGCCTGAATATGGTAGGAGGTGATGTCGTAATCAAGCCCGCTGGTGAGGGGAATGATGATGAGCCGCAGGCAGAAGGCCAGCAGCGCCAGCCCCAACGCCGAGGTGATTGATTGATGAAGAGTAGAGGTACGTAACATGTGCATTGCTGTCTTCCACCCAACGAAGATTTCCACCCTTAAGTGAGCGCCGAGCCAATGCCCAGCCCGGAAGGAGCAAGGGCCGCTCAGGTTTCGCGCCGGGCGCTGGCGTAGTGAAGCAGATGACCCTGTACGGCTGCAAATAATAGCAGACCGAAGGTTGGCAGCGCAAACAGGCCCATGCTCAACCAGACGCTTCCAACAGCGTGCCGCTCCAGAAGCCATCCGCCCAGGGTAAAGAGCGAGTATGGCGCGGCCAGCGGAAGCAGGCTGAGCGCGAGCAGCGCAAACCACCTGCGCGGCGGCCTGGGAAGCTGGCGCAGCGCCAGGATGGTCGTCGCGCCAGGCAGCAGCAAGGTAATGAACCCAAAGTACCAGATGAGCGGAAAGACCAGCAGCGTCACCGTGACGAGCAGACCCTGGCAGAGCAGTTCTGTGACCTCGCCCGGAGACCGCCAGCGATACCAGCCAATGCAGGCTAAAGCTCCCAGTAGGACGACTCCCGCCGCGCCTTCGCCAAGCAGGGTGGCTGCCCGGAGGCTGACCCCAGGGATCGGCGGCGATAGCAGCGGGGGATCGCCGCTAAAAAGGCGCGCCACCGCGCCGACGAGCGAGATGTTGCCGCTCACGGGTACGATGCTGCCTTCGCTGGCCTGGACCGGCCCAAGATAGGCGGCGTAGCTTTCAAGGCCCATGACGCCCAACGCCAGGGCGGTCCCTAGAAATATCGGCGCCGCGCCCGCCAGGACGAGCCGCCAGCGATGGCGCGTCAGCCCGCCCAGCAGGAGGAGCGCAGGCCAGATTTTGAGCAGACCGGCCAGCCCCAGCAATCCGCCTGCCCATCCTGGCCGCTTGCGCCGCTCTAGAATCCAGGCCAGCGCGATCAGGAGGGCGAGGAACTGCCAGAGATTCTGCGCGCCTTCGGCTCCTATCACCGGCTGCCAGTAAACGCTGCCGATCATGAAAAGCGCGACGCCCGCCAGCGAGAGCCAGCCCAGCGCCCGCAGCAGGATGAGACCGCTCGCCAGATAGGCGGCGAGCGCACAAAAACCCCAGATCAGCGAGGCGAGCGTGTAGGGCAAAAAGCTGAGGGGATACACCAGCAGCGCGGTGGGCGGGGGATGCGCGTCATAGGTCAGCGACGGTGGGCAATTGCTGTAGCTGGCCGAGTTTTGTAGGGGCTGATAGATCGGCGCTCCTTGCGCCAGGCGCTGAGCCGCGATGTACTCCTGGCAGAAATCGGTGGGTTCATGGCTGATTATCACCACCTGCTGAATGAGGAGCGCCAATCCGAGGGCAAGAAGGATTCCGCAGGCGGCTGTTCGCGCTGCCCAGAGCAGGCGGCGTCTGCGCGAATGGCGGCCAACGCGCGCGGTGGTCTCCTGCTCATGGTGGTCCACGAGAACCGGCGGGCGGCTCATGCTCTTCAACTGGTCCTCCCTATTTCAGAGTCCCATTGGACTTCATGTGCTCCTGATAGAATGGGGGTTCTTGCCTCGGCGGAGCGAGTATAGCAAAATGGCGGCTGGTCCTCAAGAGAACCGGGAAAAGCTCTTGCTGGCATGCTTCCCAGGTTGGTTATGCGCTTTGTCAGGTTGCGCCAGCGCCTCGGAAATGATACCATCTACCCGTGTGGATTACACGTAGACGCAGGTAAGGTGTAGTCATAAGGCGTACTTCAATAAGGTGTACTCATCAGCACAAACGCCAGCTCTAGAGAAAAACCGCATCAGAGAGATGCGCGGGGAGCCAGGAAACAGTCCTTGCTAGAGGAGCGAGGCATCATGACAGCGCCATTGCCCAAGCCTCCGGCGTCTCCAGTTGAGCCTGTTGAAGAGAGTTCACCTGTTGAGATGCGACACAGACTGGCTCCGGGCATTCTATCACGCCGCATTCTTCGCCAGGATTATCTGGTTTACCCCGACTGGTGGCAGCGTCGGGCGGTGGGGTATCTGTTCACTATTATCATCGTCGCGGTCGTGACCATTCTGGCGCAGCAGTTCTTGCGCCTGCTGGGGCCAGAACCCCATTTCTTCGCTGGCGCCATCATGATCCTGATGGTCTTCGTCGTTGCGCTCATGTGGGGCGCTGGCCCGGCGGTTTTTGCCACTGTGCTGAGTACAGCGGCTTTAGATTACTTTCTGGTCACGCCGGTAAGCCAGCTTGATAGGCTGAGCGACCTGGAAGATTTTGTGCCGTTTATTGCCGCGAGCCTGATATTGAGCGTGCTGGCGTCGCAGCGCGAACGGGCGCGTCTGCGCGCCCGCACAGCCGAACGCCTGGCAAAAGAGCGCGCCCAGGCGCTGGAAGAGGCCGGGAAGCTGAAGGATCAGTTCCTCTCGCTGGCTTCACACGAATTGAAGACGCCTATCGCTGCGATCAAGGGCTATGCGCAGTTGGCAGACCGCCGTCTGGCAAAGGTAGCTGATGCATCACCTGGGGCTGCTGCCACACAAGATATGCTGGTCAAGATTAACCAGCAGGCGGATAAACTCACCGGACTGGTCAATGATTTGTTGGATGTGAGCCGGATTCAGGCTGGCAAACTAGAATTGCGCCTGGAGCCATGCGACCTGGCTGCGCTCTGCCGCCAGGCGGTGGAAGAGCAAGAACTCACCAATGGGCGTAGGATCGATCTTACTCTGCCAGCCGGGCCGGTATGTGTCTCGGCGGATAGCGAGCGGCTGAGCCAGGTGTTGAGCAACCTGCTAACCAATGCTATCAAGTATTCGGCTGGTGAGCGCCCTGTGTGTCTGGCGCTCACCAGCCGGGCAAGGAAAGCGGTGGTGACGGTGACGGATGAAGGGGTGGGTATTCCAAAGGATGAACTCCCGTTGATTTTTGATCGCTTTTTTCGGGCGCGCACAGCCCGGAACGGCTCACAACGCGGCCTGGGGTTAGGGCTGGCGATTTGTAAAGAAATCGTCGAGCGACACCAGGGGCACATCTGGGCCACCTCGGAAGAGGGCAAGGGCAGCCAGTTTACTTTCGAGCTGCCGCTGGATGAGGAGCCGCGCGCAGAAAGATCGGCCTGATAGTATGGATGGGACCGCGCTTCAGAAGGCGCTCGCGCTTCAGCTTCAACAGATTGCGCGTACCTGCCTGCGCCTGCGCCTGGAGCCAGGCGAACACTCTCTCGACGAGCCGGAGTCTGGTTTTGGTGGGCGGCCCTGGTGGCCGGTTGGGGAAGCGTGGCCGGTCTGCGATACCTGCGGCGGGCCGCTGACCTTTGTTTGCCAACTGCGCCTTGACGGCGGCGGCCATTGGCGGCCCGGCGATTATGCGCTCTGCCTGGTCTTCTTCTGTTTCGGATGCAGCCAGAAAGATGACGCGCCCCTGGTCGAGCGGCCTGGCGGGGATAGCTGCCGATTACGCCTGCTGCGCTGGCAAGACCAGCCCCTGGCGCGGCTGGAGTTTCCCGGCGCCCTGGATGCCCCGGCCAGGCTGCCTTCGTTTCGGGCGCATGGGACGCCGACGCTGGATGCTCCGGCCTGGCAAGATGTCGCCGATGAGTTGACGGCCATCGCTCCACACGCGCTGGATGATCTGCATGTCGGCTATCACCTGGCCGAGTTAGAGGTGCTGCGCCGCCATGATCAGGCTGCTCAGAGCCAGCTTGGCGGCTATCCGCATTGGAGCAATGCCAGCTATTGGCCGGAATGCCGCTGGTGCGGCGGGCAGATGTACCTGCTGGCGCAGTTTATAGCTGGCGCTCCGCTGGCTTTCCCCTGGGGAACTGATCGCCAGGCATATCTGTTTTGCTGCGCAGAGCCATGCGACCCGGAGGCGCTGACGCTGATCCTGCAACGGTGAGGCTGCCATGACTGAGGCTGATGCCAGACAACGGCTCGATGTCTATTACGCTGAACTGCTCGGCCTGCCTACAGAAGCACTCAGGCGGCCCGGTATCCGTCTGGCTCCGCTGAGCCGCCAGCCGCCTTCCACCTCTCTGTTCAGGAACAGCGCCCTCATTGTTCACGCGCCATCAAGCGCCGATGGCCTGCGGTCATGCGCGGTGATCGCCCATCTCCAATTGCTTGCGCCGCTGCGCCGCTTTCTGTCGGGACGGACGGTGGAAAGCCTCTTTGAAGCTGCCGCGCTGGAGCAGCTTACCCGATTGGCTCGCGCCGAGTTTCCCGACGCTTCGATCTCGCCGGGCGGCTTACTCATCATCGCGCGTTTTGTCTCGCGTGAAACCTTCCAGCCGTTTCAGGGGCCGGAAAGCGCCCGCGTCCAACGTTTGGATGAGCATCAACTTTCCAACCTGGCGCTTTTGAGCCGATACAGCGGCGGCATTTACGCGCTGTGTGATGCTCAGGCTCAAATTCTCTCGCGGGCGGGAGTGCGTCGTGAATCGCGCGACGTGTGTGAGATTGGCGTGCGCACCGAGGTTGAGGCACTGCGTGGGCGTGGGCTGGCAAAAACTGTGGTAACAGCGGCAACCGAGGCTATCCTGGCCGACGGGCGCGTGCCGCTCTATGTACATAGCGCCACCAATGTGGCTTCACAGAGGGTGGCGCTTGCACTGGGCTATCAGCACTATGCCGACGAGCTTATCTGGTTTTTGCCGGGATGAACTGCTTTACTTCCCGGCTACAATGGTCAGGCGGCCAGGGAGATCGACCTGCTCAATTAACTTGAACCCCGCGTTTTGCAGCCAGGCCCGATATTCAGGGAATGTGTGGCTTCGGCCTCCATCGGTACTGAGCAGCAGCACCAGATCGCTGATCATGGTGTCTGGCGTGCTGCTGCGGGAGTCGTCTACGGGCGCGCTGGCGATGAGGACACGCCCGCCTGACTTGAGGGCGCGCGCGATGCGGCGGAAGAGGGCTTGATTTTGTTCCGGGCTGAACATCTGGCAGACCTGACCCAGTACGACAATATCATACTCGGCTTCGCCAAAATCGGCGGTCAGCAGGTCGCCTTCGGCATATTCAAATTGGGACTCCAGCTTATGCCCTTCCACAAACTGGCGCGTGACCTCCAGCACGTCAGCCGTATCCAGAGCCACCACCGTCGCCAGCGCGTTCTGCTGGGCCAGAGCGATGCCCCAGACGCCAGAGCCAGCCCCCAGGTCCAGCACGCGCGCCGAGTTGCCAATCTGGCCGCGAAACAATTGGCGGGCTACTTTGCGGGCGTCTGGCTCGTTGAGGACGAAGAGTCCTGGCACCATATCGGCGAAATAATTTTCGATGCCACCATGCTGCACGCCCCACTGCGGCCAGGCTTTGCCGTTCGCCACGCTTTCGGAAAGATGCTCCAGCGCGACGACATCGCGCACCCGCTGTTCTACCAGTTCGCCCAGGTAGGTGGGCTTGCTCTGCACCAGAAACGTAGCTGATTCCGGGGTGAGGTGATAGGTCTCGCCGCGTTTCGTCAGCAGTTCCATCGCCACCAGGGCGTCAAGTAACATTTCCATGCCGCGCACCGAGGTTTTGGTGTTCTGAGCCAGCTTTTGCGCTGTATTCAGCCCTTCATCGAGCGCGTCGCACACTTCCAGTTCGATGGCGGCGCGGAGCGCCATCGAGCGCGCAAAGGCATCTGCCTGCTCTAAAATCTTCGCCGGGGTCACAGCCCTGAGATGCGTCGTCGGGTCCATTACACTCCCCCCTGTCAGCACAATGCGTGTTCGGCCCTTTGGGAGCCAGAGAGATGAGCCTCCTGATGAGGCACAGGTAGGATACTCTATCTGAACCAATGAATCAACCCCTTAACCCCCAGGAAAGGCTATTTGGGCTACTCACCATCAGAAGAGGGGAGGTGGAAAAACCTGCCCTATGATCCGTTCCACGCGGGGATGGCTGCGTCTGCGCTGCCCTTGAGCTTTATGGACTACTTTGCTATACTGCTGCTTATTGCATTGATCGGCGAACGCAGCGGCTGATTTCCCACTTCACGGATGGACTATTGATGAGGAGGCGTTTGTGCGGCGGCGCGTGACGGATTCAAGACCAATTCCCCGCAAGCGATTGCTCTGGCTGCTGGGCAGGGTTGGCTGGGGCGTTCTCTTGCTGCTGGGCGTCTTTCTGCTGGGCAACGAGGTTATCCTGGTTAGCCAGCAGCGCACCGACTTTTGCCAGGATTACCTGGCTGCCCAGCGGCTGACGCAGGGTATCGCGGTTTATTTGCCTATGCACTGCTGGACCGGCTTCATCCCCTCGCCGTTCCAATATGATGCGCATCCCCCCTTCTCGATTCTGCTGATCTGGCCGCTCAGTGTACTGCCCCAGGTTCCCGCGGCGATGCTGTGGGGGCTTGGCTCGCTGGCGGGCTATCTGCTCAGCGGCCTGTTTTTGCTGCGCGCACTGGGCTGGCGCTCGCTGCGCAGCCTGACGCTTTTTGTGCTGGGCAGCGTTTTCTGGGAGGCGCTGACCATCGGCATCGGCGAACAGAACTTTGGGCAGTTGCTCACCTTCTTGTTAGTGGCCGGATGGCTGCTGGAGCGGCGTGGGCGTTCCGGGTGGGCGGGTGTGCTGATCGGCCTGGCCGGGCTGCTCAAAGTCTGGCCGGTGGGTCTGCTGGCGCTGGCGCTGCTCCAGGGCAAGCGACGCCTGGCCTGGAGTGGGGCAGCGACACTGCTGGCGGGAACACTGGCGTCCCTGGCAGTGCTGGGGCCGGGTACGTATGCCGATTATCTAGGGCCGGTGCGCGCCGCTGAAATCTTCTGGATACCGAACGGAGCCAGCGTCTCGCTGGTCAGCGCCATAATGCGCCTCTTTACCGGCTATCCCGATACGGAGTTACCGCTGCCCGCTTTGCTTCATGGGTTGAGTCTGGAAGAAGCCGCGCTGCTGGCGGAAGCGGTGGCTGGTCTTGTGCTGGTGGGGACGCTGGTCTTCCTCTGGCGCTGCTGGCGACGGAGACAAAGCGAGACAGTGAGCGCCTTGAGCCTGGGCATTGCGGTGACGGTCCTCATGCTGGTTTTTCCGCTGGTCTGGTTTTGGGAAATTATCCCGCTGATTTTGCCCGGCGCGACAACGGTCCTGGGGCTGCGCCAGGTCTCCAGGCCGCCGCGCTGGTGGTTTGTGCTGATCGCGCTGGGTCTGCTGCCTCTGCTGATCCATCGGTCCTGGATGATTGATCTGGCCGCGTGGCTCTTGCATCAGCAGACGCCTGGGCTGGCAGGATTGGGGGCCTTTTCTTATGGCTTGCCGACCTATGGGCTGCTGCTCTTCGCGGGCATGCAGGCGTGGCTGCTCTGGCGGGCCAGCGCCCCACAGGTCGCGCGCGCTCAGGAGATCGCTGGGGCTGCGCGTGAGCAACACGAATACATCACAGAAACGATACCCCGTACCCTGGAAGCGTAGGGTGGGAGCGTAGGATGGCAATTTTGGGGAGTGATCGATGACAACAGAATCTGTTTATTCTGAAGGCGGCGCAATGGGTAAGACCCAGACGGCACTGCCCTACAGCGAAAACCGCGAGCCACTCGTTTATCAGCGGCGAAGGACGCTGCTGGTCCTGGCAGGGATCGTGGTTGTGCTGGCCCTGGCAACTGTTTATCATTACGCGATCTATCTGCCTCAGCCGCGTGTCCCCCACCGGCTGACGCTGCTGGATGATGTCTTCGCGCTTGGCGTGCTGGGTCTGGTGGGTTTGGTTGGCTTGCTGGTGGGCCTGCGCCTGCTGCGGCCTTTCAAGTTAACGGGTTTCTCGTGGGTAGAGAGCGGCGCGCTGGCGGTTGGGTTGGGCTGGGGGCTGCTCAGTCTGGCGGTGCTGGCGTTGGGACTGGCGCATCTCCTCTACGGCTGGCTGCTGTTCGGCGGGCTGGCGCTGGTGCTGGCGTTCTTCTGGCGCGATGCCTGGCGTATTCTGTCTCTGCTCGCCTCTGGCGCGCCCTATCGGCGGCTGCGGGCTTGCAAGCCGCGCGGCTTTTTTCTGTGGGCGCTGGCGGTGATCGTCTGCCTCGAACTGATTCTGCTGGGTACGCACTCGCTGACGATCCCTAATGCGCCGCGCGGCTTCGACATCTATCAGTATCATTGGGCGGTCCCTCAACTCTATCTCTTGCATCACGCTATTTATGCTCTGCCGGGTTGGGCGCATGCCAATTTCCCCTTCAATTCAGAGATGCTCAATACTCTGGCGCTGGCCTGCGGTTCGCAGGAGGCGGCGGTCTTCATTCAGGGCGCCTTTGGGCTGCTGGCAATCATCTTGATCGTTGGGTTTCTCTATCGGCGCTTTGGCTTCCTGGCGGCATGGCTGGGCGCGGCGCTGAGCATCTGTAATAATCTCGTGGCCGGATTGCTCGTCAGCGGCTATGCTGAACTGGCCGTGACCTTTTACGCCGTAGCTTCTCTGGTGGTTGTGCTGGCCTGGCTCGATCAGCGGGAGCAAACAGCGGGGATGCCGCTGCTTGTCCTGGCGGGCCTCTTCGCGGGCTTCGGGCTAGGTGCGAAGTATACCGAGGGGCAGGTCATTGTGGGTATCGCCCTGCTGTTGATCGGTGTGGGCGTGATCAGGCTGGTTGGCCCGCGCCGCCAGGGAAAACCGCTCCTTCCGGCGTTCGGGCGCTTGCTGGCGGATCTGATGATCTATGGCGCGGCTATCCTGCTGGCGGTTTTGCCCTGGCTGCTGAAAGATTGGGTGTTATTGGGCAATCCGATCTATCCGTTTATCTGGGGTGGCCCAGAGTGGGACGCCGCGCGCACCGAGACGGGCGTGCTGACGCTCTCGCATTTTGGACCACAGGGGCCAGCCTGGCAGCGTCTGCTGACCGGCTTTTTCACGCTCTTTACGGAGACCGGACACACCGATGACCCGCCGTATGTTCCGCCCAATTATCTGTACCTGCTGGTCTTGCTCGTTCCGCTTGTCTGGGCGGTGGAACAGGCGCGCTGGCGCAGGAGGAAGCGGGTGTCCTCAACTGGCCTGGCTGAAAGAGGGGAGAGCGCCGGATGGGGACAGCCCTGGCTGGTGGTCGCGGCAGGTGGATATGTGGTCTGGCTTCTTTTGGGGGCAGCGGTAGCGCGTTATGGGCTGCCCTGGCTGATACTGCTGTCTGTGCCTTCCGCTGTTCTTCTGGCGCGCGCCTGCGGGGTGCGCTGGCAGCAGCCCTTTTTACGTCTGCTCGCGCCAATGATGCGGTTCATGACGCCTGCGGCGATGCTCTTTGCGGCAGGCATTGCGGTAGCTTTCAGCGTCCCCATCTGGGCCTATACGAATCCGCTGCCGATGGTGGTTGGCAATATTTCGCTGCGCCAGTGGGAAGAACAGGGCATGATGGACAGCGGCTTCTGGCATATGGTGGATTATGTGGAGGAGCATGTCCCCCACGATGCGCGGCTCTTGCTGGTGGGCCGGGGTGTAGGCTATTTTCTGCCAGACTTTGATTATGTAGCCGATTCTGGCGAAGACTGGATTCCCTATCTTGAGACAGAGGGCCGCACGCCAGCGGGTATGCTGGCGCTCTTGCGCCAGGACCACTTTCGCTATCTGATCTTTGATGAGCAAACGCTCAGTTTTATCGTTCATGGGTATGGAAATTACTACGTGGCTAGCTTTCTGCCTGCGTTTCGCCAGTTTTTAGCCGGCTCGCTGATCCAGGTCTGGAGCTATCAGAACTTTCACGTCTATCAGTTGCCAGCGCCTTGATTCGATAGGCGCTCTTTGCAATTTTTTCTTGTGCGGCGCTTCCTGGTTGCCTGGCGCTTGCCGCCAGAGCCGTTCGGCACGTTTTGTGCGAAAACCCCGCTTGTTGACACTCCCCAGCCCTAAAGGCCGGGGATGCTCGGTTCAGCGCCACGCTTCCGTGGAGTGGCTCCCCGACGGGTCTGCCCGACCCGTTGGATGTTCAGGGCGGCGTTGTGGTCCCGGTGCAGGCTCGCCCCACAATCA
>DATBHW010000008.1 GCA_036557285.1 Ktedonobacterales bacterium | reverse complement strand
CCGGCGGCTCAACGCTGCGCCAGGGCGAGCGTTCGCCCTCCGGGACGGCGGCGCTACAGGCGCCGCCCCGCAGCCCCCTGCCGCCGGGACGGCGGCGCTACCAGTGACCCCGCTTTTTGGCAGAACCAGGCAAGCCAGAATACTTGACATTTCGCTATCAGATTGCTATACTGCCTTGTATTGAGGCAGCGAGCAACTCTGCTGATGAGAGGAGGCAAGACGATGCTGCTTGTAGCAAGAACAACCAGGAGCTTTTCTCTGAACCCACTGAATAACCTTGTCGTAAGCTATCAGTCTGCCTTCTGCGCCTGCCTTGCGTGGTACTCGCCTATATAAGACGACAATACAAGCATTCTTCCAAGCCAGGCGCGGGTGTCGGACTGACGGCATCCGCGTTTTTCTTGCTCAAGAAAGGGCTATATGATTACCGGAAAGATTCTCAAGTTGCGCGGCTGGCCGGAAGGCAAGATCACCGGCCTTGCCAAAGCTGCCGCAGCCATCCTGGCGAAGACGGAAGACGATCAAGAGGCAGTCCTGCTCTCACTCGATCTGGTGCGCATGATGCCCGGTGACTATCTCAACGATCCAGTTCTCGGCGACCTCGCCCGCGAGTGCCTCCGCCGGGCGCAGCCAAAACCTGAAGCCGAAGAACTGCGCGACCAACCCTTGTCCTATCGGACCTGGGGCGACGACCAAATTGACCCAAATGCAAAGGCGCAAATGGAGAATGCCCTGCGCCTGCCCATCGCCGTCGCAGGCGCGCTCATGCCCGACGCCCATGTAGGCTATGGCCTCCCCATCGGCGGCGTGCTGGCTACCGATCATGCCGTCATTCCCTACGCCGTTGGAGTTGATATTGCCTGCCGAATGCGCCTGTCCATTTACGAAGCGCCGCCGGATACCCTGCGCCAGCGCAAAGAGGAACTCGCGCGCGCCCTGATGGATCAGACACGCTTTGGCAGCGGCGCAGCCTGGGAAAAGGCCAGACGCCCCAAACATCCCGTATTGGATGACCCCGCCTGGGGTGAGACACCCTTGCTCAGGTCTTTGCAGAACAAAGCACAGGAGCAGCTAGGCACCTCCGGGACGGGCAATCATTTTGTCGAGTGGGGGATTCTGCGCCTGCCCGCTGATGACTCCATGCTCGGCCTCAAGGCAGGCGAATATCTGGCGCTGCTCTCCCATAGCGGTTCGCGCGGCGTCGGCTTTCAGATCGCCAACACCTATACCGAGCTTGCGCGACGCCTGCACCCGCTTCTGGATCAGTCGCTGCGCCATCTCTCCTGGCTTCCTCTTGACAGTGAGGCCGGGCAGGAATACTGGCTTTCGATGGAACTGGCCGGGCGCTTCGCCTCAGCGAATCACTACGTCATTCACCATCGCGTAGCGGGCGCTGTCGGCTTGAAAGAGATGGCGCACGTCGAGAACCATCACAACTTCGCCTGGAGCGAGACCCTGCCAGATGGCGTTGATGCCATCGTTCATCGTAAAGGCGCTACCCCAGCCGGAGCGGGCGTGCTGGGCATCATCCCTGGTTCGATGGGCGACGCGGGCTATCTGGTGCGAGGCAAAGGCGTAGCCAGTTCGCTCAACTCGGCTGCGCATGGCGCGGGCCGCAAGATGAGTCGGCGTGGCGCACTGCAATCAATCTCCAAGAAGGAACGCGACGCTTATCTGCGCGAACGCGGCGTCACCCTCCTGGGCGGCGGCCTGGACGAAGCGCCCCAGGCATATAAAGATATTGAGCAGATTATTGCTGCGCACAGCGACCTGATCGACATTGTAGGCAAGTTTACCCCGCGTCTTGTGCGCATGGCGAACGAGGCAGGCGACATTTAATCACCGATACTCTTTGCAGCGCCGCCTTCCTTCGGAAAGGGCTTCGCCAGAGCCGCTTGACCGCGCTGGGCGCGGCCATTCTCGCTCGGCTGCGCCTCGCTTACGCGTCTCTGCCGCTTGCCTCGGCTGTTGCCCGTCCTCTCGCTCCCGTTGGTCGCTCGCGCGTCCCTTCCAGGCGGCTGACCGCTGGCCGTTTGGAAGGCGGCGCTGCAAAGAGTATTCTGGCGAAGATGGTACGACAGCATGGCGCTCTCTATGCGCTATGCTATATGCGCTATAGAGCAGGCGTCGCGCCAGGAGCATCCTGTGAAGGCGCGTGCTGCGACGGCGCGCTCTGAGAGAGGGCCGCTTGCAAGCGGGCTTCTGCATCTTCGGAGAGCGAGCTTTGCAGCACTTTGCCGCCGTACTTGCTCACCTCCGGGATCACCTTATCGGCAGTAACGCGACGAACCAGCACAAATATCGCCGAACTATTCGCTGTCAGAGTTGCGCCAAGCTGCTTCATAAAGTTATCATCAATGCCATAATCGCTCAGGCTTCCTGCGACAGCGCCTGTACCCGCGCCAACGCCCGCGCCAATGGCCGCGCCTGCAATCGGCTGAAGGATAAGAGCGCCGAGCAGCAATCCCCACAAGCCACCCCACAACGCGCCATATCCGGCGCCTGCTCCCGTCAGGTTCACCGCCTGGTGCAGCTTCACCTTTCCACTGGCGTCCTTAGTTACATAGACCGCATCATCCAGGTCGATCAATTGAGCAGTACGCATCTGTCCCAGCGTCTCCAGAACCTGCTCGGCCCGATTGACATCGGGATAGGCGATCACCACCAGATTACTCATCGTCTGCCTCCTTCTGCTTTGTAGCCATCCATTGATGGCGTATAGCGTTCACTCCGCCGGTTTGCATGGGCTGCTCGGAAGGGAGCCTGCCCCCTACGGCCTTTCCCAAGCAGCAGGAAGTGTGCCTCGCTCATCGAGAAAAACCTCGCGCTGCTTCCAGAGACCGTCAAGAGCACTGTCCTTTCGGACAGGAGCAAATCTGGCCCGTCGCCCGATGCGAGAAGATCGTCTTCAGACTATGCTTATACTGTATGGAAACGCTTCAGGAATACGCTCATCGAGAGTTCATCCGCAGGAAGCGCGAGAGGAGGTTTCAGAGATGCTCTTACAGGATACAGTCGTTCTGATTACCGGCTCATCCAAAGGGCTGGGGCGCGCCCTGGCCCACGCCTACGCCGGAGCAGGCGCCCGTGTGGTCATCAACGCGCGTGGCGCTGCCGCGCTGGAGGCCACCCGCAGCGAACTGATAGCAAAACAAGCCCAGACGCTGGCGCTGCCTGCCGACGCGACCCGGCCTGCTGACATTGCCCGCCTTGTTGACCTCGCCCTGAGCCACTTTGGCCGCATAGATGTGCTGGTGAACAACGCAGGCATTCTTGGCCCCAGTCCGCGCCCAAATATGGCCGAATTTGCCGCCGCTGACCTGGCCGAAATCTTTCGTGCCAACACCATTGGCCCGGTCTTGATGACCCAAGCTGTCCTGCCTCATATGTTGAAGCAGCAAAACGGGCTGATTATCAACATCACCTCCGACGCCGGCCAGACTGGCTATCCAGGCTGGGGTGGGTATGGGGCCGCCAAGGCCGCGCTGGAATTGATTACCGAAAGCTGGGCAGCCGAACTGGAAGGCACTGGCGTGCGCGTCAATGCGGTCAATCCCGGCGATTTGCAGACCGAAATGCACCAGCTTGCCTTCCCTGGCGAAGACATTAGTGACCGGCTTGACCCTTTTAGCGTGACTGACCTCTTTCTCTGGCTGGCATCCGATAAAGCGGCCAGCGTGACGGGGCAGCGATTCAACGCGCCAGGGTTCAAGCCAACCGAAGCATAGCGAGGAAACCTCATGAAATTAGAGGAGATGGAATTCAAGGTACCGAAGGAGCTTGAAGCCTCGGCGCCGCCAGAGGCCAGGGGGCAGCCGCGCGATCATGTGCGCCTGCTGGTCATCCACCGGGACAGCGGCCAGATTGAGCATCGCCGCTTCTACGAGATTGCTGACTATCTGAAAGCTGGTGATGTTGTCGTTCTCAACGTCAGTAGCACTGTCCCGGCGGCCCTGCCAGGTATCACCGATGATGGACAGGAGATCGAACTGCGCCTCTCCTCGCACTACTCCACCACCAACAACGGCGGTGGGCGTACCTGGCAGGCGGTCTTTAAGCCCGACGAGGCTGTGATCCGGCCCGGCCTGCGGCTCTCCTTTGGAGACGGGGCATTGACCGCTGTTGTCAAGAAAAAGCGCGAGGATATTCCCAGGCTCTGGGAAATCCAGTTCGACCAGACCAATCAGCACATCTCAAGCTGGCTAGAAACGCTGGGCCGCCCCATCAAATATGACTACGTGCCGGAACGCTGGGGTCTGGAGTATTATCAGACGACCTATGCTGCTGTGCCAGGCTCTGCCGAGATGCCTTCGGCGGGCCGCGCCTTCACACCAGAACTGCTGGAGCGGATTCAGCAGAAGGGGGTTGTGCTGGCACAGATCATCCTGCATACCGGCGTCAGCAACATTGACATCGAGACTGAGCAGGTTGAGCAGCACAAGATGTATGAGGAGTGGTATCAGGTTTCGCCCGAAGCTGCCGCGACCATCAATCATTCACGTTCTAGTGGTGGCCGCATCGTCGCCATCGGCACCACGCCCACGCGCACACTGGAAACCGTGACCGATGAACAAGGCATCGTGCATCCCGGCGAGGGCTGGACCAGCCTCTATATCACGCCTGGCTATCGCTTCAGAGCCGTTGATGTCCTGCTCACCGGTCTGCACGAGGCCAAAAGCACGCGCCTGTTCCTGGCAACGGCTTTCACCAACGATCAGGCGCTGGTCCTGCGCGCCTACAATGAAGCCATTGCCCAGGGCTATCTCTGGCACGAGTTCGGCGATCTGTCGCTCATCGTCTAAACAATCACCCTTTCTCCCCGGCGTTTTACTTGTAGCGCCGCCATCTTGGCGGCCAACGCTTCGCCAGGGCGAGCGTGCGCCCTCCAGGCCATCGGACCAGCAGGCCAACGTTGGCCGCCGAGACGGCGGCGCTACAGTGGCAGCCCTCAATAGTTGGTGGAACCACTTCTTCCCATCACGCTTGCCCTTTCATAACCGCTATGCTAGACTTGACCTGTCATTGTCTCCATGTCGCAGAGAACTCTTTCTGTTTTAGAGCGTTAGTGCTTGCTGGAGCGTGCTATGCCTGTTTCCCTAACCAACTCCAGGCTCATCTACGATGCCCTCAAAGCCTGCGATGTCAAGATCATCTCCGCCTTACCGGAGACCTGGCTGGTTCACCTCATCCGCATGGCCGAAGAAGACCCCGATATGCGGCTGGTGCGCCTCGCCAAAGAAGAAGAGGGCATTGGCATCTCAGCGGGGGCGCACCTGGCGGGCGTCAATTCCGCCTTGCTGATGCAAAACCACGGCTTCCTCGCGGCCATCAACCCCATCGTCTCCCTCGCCCTGCTCTACAAAATCCCGCTGCTCATGCTTATTAGCTATCGCGGCCACATGGGCGAAAAAGATCCCTGGCAGACGCAGGGTGGCCTGGCAACCGAACCAATCCTGCGCGCCCTGAACATCCCCATCTGGCATCTGACCGACTCTGCCGACATCCCGCGCCGTCTCAAAGACGCCCAAACCCTGGCGCACGCCGCCCTGCATCCCGTAGCCGTCTTATTGTCGCGCGAATTAATGTGGGAGGACTGAAACCATGCTTCGCGCCGATGCTTTGCAAGCCATCTATCCTGATCTGAAAGATCACATCGTTGTTACCATCATGGGCGCAGTGGCAGTGGAACTGTACATGCTCGGCCATCGCCCCACCTTCTTCTATCTCGAACATGCGATGGGGCTGGCCTCCTCGATGGGCCTGGGCATTGCCCTGGCGATGCCTGAACACAAAGTCATCGTCATTGATGGCGACGGCTCGCTGCTCATGAACCTGGGTACGCTCAGCACGATGGCCCGCTACAAGCCGGGCAACCTGCTGCACATCGTCTTTGACAACGAAAGCCTGCTCTCGGTTGGCGGCTTCCCGACGGCCACTGGCGCCGGAACCGATCTGGCAGGCATTGCCAGAGCCTCAGGGGTACGCAGTGTCTATGAGGCAAATACCCCGGAAAGCCTCAAGGCAGCCGTCGAAGAGGCGTTGGCAGCCGCCACGCTTACCACGATCATCTCCAAAGTCGAGGCTGTTGGCCCCAAGTCATTCCACATGGACCTGCCCCTGCTTGAAAATCGCTTCCAATTCAAGCGCGCCCTGGAAGCCTTGAGGTAAACAGCGCAAGCATAAAGCAGATATAAAGGAGAGAAAACATGTCAGGTGGTCCAGGCATCTTGTCTCAATTGCTGGAAGAACTGAACGCCGGGAGGCTCAGAATTGTCGATCTGACGACGCCGCTGGGGCCGGATACGCCGGTCATTGACCTGCCCCCCATGTTTGCCCCCTCGCCAGGGCTGACGATCACCGAAATCTCGCGCTACAATGATCGCGGGCCAGGCTGGTATTGGAACATTCTCAACCTGGGCGAACACACCGGAACCCACTTCGACGCGCCCATCCATTGGGTCACAGGCAAAGACCTTCCCAATAACGCCACCGACACTATTCTGCCATGCAAATTCGTTGGGCCAGCCTGTGTCATTGATGTCACCGCCGATGTCGAAAAAGACGAAGATTTCTTGCTCAGCATCGAACGCGCCGAAGCATGGGAACAGCAGCATGGCCGAATCCCGGCAGGCGCGTGGGTATTGCTGCGCACCGGTTGGAGCAAGCGCACCACCCGCGAGGCGTTCCTCAACGTCAAGGCGGATGGCGCTCATTCCCCCGGCTTCCACCAGACCTGTTCGGAATGGCTGATTCACCAGCGCGACATCCTGGGCGTTGGCGTCGAGACCGTTGGTACCGATGCTGGGCAGGCTGGCACATTCAACCCGCCCTTCCCTAACCACACCTTCATGCATGGAGCAGGCAAGTTTGGCATCACCAGCCTGGTCAACCTGGACCAACTCCCGCCAGCAGGCGCCATTGTTATTGCCGCGCCGCTCAAGATCGTCAACGGCTCCGGCAGCCCGCTGCGCGTCATTGCCATTGCTCCTTGATCATCCTGAACATCTAAGCGCCTCTGGCAGCGCCTGAAGAGAGAACGCCTGCCCCACTATTGCCTGTGGGGGCAGGCGTTCTCTCCCAACAAGAGGCCGATTATCATCGGGCAGCGGGAAATAATAATCTGTTAATCTCTTTTTAACATGCTCGTGTCATTATTTCACTTAAGTGTTTCAGGACCGCAACTAAGAGACAAGAACGATCTTTGCCAGGTAGAGGAGGCGCAGGCGCTCTATGGATCAACTCATCAAGGTTATTCTGCTAGCATTACTGCAAGGCGTGACTGAACTTTTCCCCGTCAGCAGCCTCGGCCATACGGTCATTATCCCGGCTTTCCTGGGCTGGTGGAAACTGACAACCAGCGACGCCTTTCTCCCCATCGTCACTGTCTTGCACCTGGGGACCACCATAGCCCTTCTCTGCTTCTACTGGCGCGATTGGCTGGCTCTGATTCGCGCCTTCTTTAAGACGATTGTTGCCAGGCGCCTGGACGCCGACCCACAGGGCAAGACAATCTGGCTGGTTATCGTTGGGACTATCCCCATTGGCATCACCGGATTACTTCTTGAGAAGCCCATTCAGGAAGTCTTTTTCCAAACCCAATGGCCTGTCCTGCCCGCTGCTTTTCTCTGTATGAACGGGGCTGTTCTCTATGTTGCAGAGGTCTTGCGGCAGCGATCCGAGCCAACCAACATAGACCGCGCCAAACAAGAGCAGATGTATGGCCGTGTGGAAGACCTGACCTTCTTCCAGGCATTCTTGATTGGCGTCGCGCAAATCCTTGCCCTTATTCCGGGCATTTCACGCTCTGGCATCACAATGGTGGCGGCTATGCGCGCCAGGCTCAGCCACGAAGAGGCGCTGCGCTTCGCTTTTCTGCTGCTGGTCCCAGTCATCGGCGCGGCGTCCCTGCTGGAGATGCCCAAGCTGTTCCATGCTGGCTCAGAGGCGGTCATTGATGCCGCCATTGGGAGCGTGGTCTCAGGGCTTGCAGCCTTCTTCAGCATCAAATTCCTCGCCCGCTACTTCAAGGTTGGTCGCCTCACACCCTTTGCCTTCTATTGCCTGGGCGCCGGCCTGCTCTCGTTCCTGGTGTTCGTGCCGCTTTCGCTTGGTTGGATTCAACTACCCTGGGCGCCAGGCCAATAGTAACCTACACTGGCTTCAGGATGACTATGGGAAACTCGCGCGCGGTTCGCTTCCGATATTCGTTATACTGCGGGCGCGACTTGAGTAAGAGGTTCCAGAGCCGCTCGTACTCTTCTGGCCCTGCGCGTTCTGCAACCACCTCGTAGCTTGCCCGTCCGGCCTGAATCCGGGCATGGGGCTGCGCTTGCAGGTTGTGATACCAAGCCGGGTGATGCGATTGACCATTATTGGAGCCGCAGACGATAAAATGCTCGCCATCCCGAACATACAGCAGCGTATGCGTGCGCGTTTTGCCAGTCTTACGCCCTGTGGTGTGAAGTAGGAGCATCGAATACCCCGCCTGCTTGCCGCCGACCCGCCCACCGCTCAAGCCATAGGCAAGCTGGGTCAGCAGATCAGCGAGCCGCACCGCAGCCCAGGGAAGATGAACAGGCGCCATAAAACTCCTTCCGGGCGACCTATACGTGCTGGTATAGCTCACGCAGAAAGGCTATTTCAGCCGAAAGCCCTTCATGCAGAGCAACTCGAGGCTGATACCCAAGCACTCGGCGGGCGCGGGTGGTGTCAGCAAACGTATCGCGCACATCACCCAGGGCGGGAGGCTCATACTGGATACGCGCCGACTTGCCCAGCAACGCTTCCATCGTGCGAATTACCTCGCGCAGAGGCGCCCGCGAGCCGCCAGCTATGTTGAACACCTGGCCGACAGCATCCAGATGGCTCTGCGCCGCCTGGATATTCGCCTCGACAATATCAGCAACATACGTGAAATCACGGGTCTGATAGCCGTCGTCGTAGACCGTAAACTCGTTGCCCAGGATCATCGCCTTCAAGAACTTGTGAAACGCCATATCTGGCCGCTGGCGGGGGCCATACACCGTGAAGTAACGCAAGGCCACCGCCGGAACCTGATAACTGTGCCAATAGAGCATACAGAGATGTTCAGCAGCCAGCTTCGTCACACCATACGGCGAAATCGGCTGGGGCAGCGTCTCTTCAGTCACCGGCAGGGCCAGCGCGTTGCCATATACCGAGGAGGAGGAGGCATACACCAATCGCTTCAAGCGGGGAGCATGCCTGGCAGATTCTAGCAACCACTGCGTGGCCGTGATATTCGAGGTCGTATAGATGGCAAAGTCACGCCCCCAGCTCGCTCGAACACCTGCCTGACCAGCTTGATGAAAGACCCAATCAATGTCGCCCAGCAGAGAGACGAGATCAACTTCGGTAAGATCAGCTTCCAGGAAAGTAAAAGACGCTTTGCTAAGAAGACTCCGCAGATTGCCCTCTTTCAGTGCGCGGGCATAATAATCAGTAAAGGCGTCAAGTCCGACCACTTCATGCCCATCCGCAAGCAGACGCTCTGCTACATGCGACCCAACAAACCCGGCAACTCCTGTAACCAGACACTTCATAGAGAAACGAGCGCCGCACCCCTCTATCTGAGGCGCGCAAACGCTCTGCCCTTTCTATGGTTTAATAGAGACACCACCGGACCCTGGCCCTATACTACTCGGCCAGGGCCACACAATGCAAGCACCAAAGAGCTAACCCTGGAGCGATTAAAAGGGAAACTTCCCTGGCAAATCACCTATCAAAGATGACACAATGGGGGTATCTCATTTGTGACATCGGGAGGGTTTTCGCATGCAGATTGAGCGTACCAGCGGCATTCTGCTCCATCCCACTTCGCTGCCTGGCCCATTTGGTATCGGCGAGCTTGGCGAAGAAGCGTATCACTTCCTTGACTTCCTTGCCGACAGCAAGCAGCATCTCTGGCAGGTACTCCCTCTTGGCCCAACGGGCTATGCCGATTCGCCTTATGCCAGCTTCTCATCCTTTGCTGGCAATCATCTGCTCATCTCACTTCGCCAACTGGCAAAAGATGGTCTTCTGGAAGAGCAGGCGCTCCAGAAGACCCCCGCCTTTCCCAGTACATCAGCGGAGTATGGCACGGTCATCGCCTTCAAGATGCCGCTTCTCTGGCAATCCTTTGAGACCTTTCGCGCCCACGCGACGCCAGAACAGCAAAAGAGCTACGATCAATTTCGCCTGAACAACCAGCGTTGGCTCGATGATTACGCTCTCTTCATGGCCCTGAAAGATGAATATCACGGCGCGCCCTGGACCCAATGGGCATCCGATATTGCCGCCCGCAAGCCAGAGGCGCTTTTCGCCTGGCAAGAGCGCCTGGCTCCCCGCATCGCCTTTCACACCTATTTGCAGTACCAATTTTCTACGCAGTGGGCCAACCTGAAGCGTTCCGCCAATGCGCGCGGCATTCAGATCGTCGGTGACTTACCGATCTTCGTGGCCCATGACAGCACCGATGTGTGGGCGCATCCAGAACTGTTTTATCTCGACGAAGCCGGAGCGCCAACCGTTATCTCAGGTGTGCCGCCCGACTACTTTAGTGTCACGGGGCAACGCTGGGGCAATCCCCTCTATCGCTGGGACAGGCTGGCAGCAACCGGCTATGCCTGGTGGATTGACCGCTTCCGCGCAGCACTGGGGCTGGTTGATTTGCTCAGGCTCGATCATTTCCGGGGATTTCAAGCGTACTGGGAAATCCCCGGTGACGAAGAGACCGCGATCAATGGCCGCTGGGTTCCGGGGCCGGGCGCGGAGCTATTCAACGCTTTGCAGGAGGCGCTGGGAGAGGTTCCGGTCATTGCCGAAGACCTGGGGGTCATTACCCCCGATGTTGTCGCGCTGCGCACGCAGTTTGGCTTCCCCAGCATGCGCGTGCTGCAATTTGGCTTTAGCTCGGACGCCAGGAATGAACATCTCGCCCATAACTTTGAGCGGCAAACGCTCGTCTACACAGGCACCCATGATAACGATACGACGGTAGGCTGGTATCAGACACGCAGCCCACTGGAACAGAACACAGTGCGCGAGTACCTGGCAACCGATGGGAGCAACGTGAGCCTGGACCTCATTCGCCTGGCGTTCAGTTCTGTGGCCGAACTCGCCATCGTCCCACTGCAAGATGTGCTCGCCCTGGGCAGCGAAGCGCGGATGAACATGCCAGGGCGGGCGGCGGGCAACTGGGCCTGGCGCTACCAGGCCGATATGCTCAAAGACTGGCAGAGCGATTGGCTGGCGCATATCACCCGCATGTACAACCGCATTCCACCTACCGAACCCATGCACGCCGAACCCACGCCCGGCGAGGGAGCATAGCAAGAAGTGTGGGCTATCTGAAGAAAGAAGAGGCAAGCAACCATGCGCGTAATCATCTGGTGTGATATGGAAGGAGTAGCCGGAATCGAGGTCTGGGAACAGGTGACGGGCGGGTCGCCGCTGTACGAAGAGGGACGGCGACTCTTTACCGGCGAGGTCAGCGCCGCCGTTCGGGGCGCGAAGGCTGCTGGCGCGACTGAGATCGTCGTCGTTGATTGTCATGGCGCGGGAGGAGGCTGGAGTTTCAAGAGCCTGATCCCTGAACGCCTGGAGAGCGGGGCTGAATATGTCTTCGGCTATCCCTGGGCGCGATACATTACTCCGCTGGAGGCGGGCTGCGATGCGGCGCTCTTTGTCGGCGCGCACGCGATGGCAGGCACACCTGATGGGGTTCTCTGCCATACCGTCTCTTCAGAAGCCTGGTATAACGCCTCTATCAACGAGACCCTGGTTGGGGAAAGTGGCATTCTGGCGGCCATCTGCGGCTGCTGGGATGTTCCTGGTATCTTTGTGGCTGGGGACGAGGCCACCTGCCGCGAGGTGCAAGCCTTACTGGGCGAGCAGGTGGTAACAGCCCCCGTCAAAAAGGGTCTGGGCCGCTTTGCCGCCCGCACCCTGAACCACGCCGACGCCTGCGCCTTGATTGAGCAGCGTGTCGCCCAGGCGCTCAGCAACCGCGCCAGTTGGCCCGCCCCCTGGAAGCCAGCCGCTCCGGTCACGTTCCGCGTCGAACTGGCGACACCTGATCGCGCAAACGCCTTCCTGGGGCGCGCAGGCGTAGAGGTGGTGGGGCCACGCACCGTCGTCTCGCGGGGCGAAAACTTCTGGCAGGCATGGGATCAATTCTGGTATCGCCTCTAGGTTGGTAGGACCATCTTAGCCGGTCCCACCACCTATCACAAACGCCACTGGTAGCGCCGCCGTCTCGGCGGCTCACCGTTGGCCTACCGAGCCGTTGGCCTGGAGGGCACACGCCACCTGTAGCGCCGCCATCCTGGCGGCTGGACGTTGGCCTACCGAGCCGTTGGCCTGGAGGGCGCACGCTGGCGCTGGCGAATCGTTAGCCGCCTGGAAGGCGGCGCTACAAGTGGCGCGCTGCGCCATCTGCGAACGCTTCAGGTGTGGGGGGTCGGCGCGGGGTACGCTCCGGCCCAACAATCGGGGCAGACGGGCGTGCCTGCCCGCGTAGCAAACCGCGCGGGCTGCTCGCAGAGCGCACAGGGCGTCGGCAGGATCGGGACCGTTCCCGGCGGCAGCGGCAGGCG